>NZ_JBFTPZ010000010.1:0-161768 GCF_056398745.1 Paenibacillus sp. 01T424
GTTTAACAACACAACCTTATGATAAAGAAGAATCAAAAACACACAAAAACAATTAATCACATTATTTAATGACATTATTTGTTTTGTTTTTAATCTATGTGTGGGAAGGATGTTGGATTATGGCCCCTATGCCATAAAAGTAAATCTACTGTCCCCTAATCGATTTCACGAGACACCTATTCGAAAAATTGGAGGTTATTATTCATGAATAAGACGATAAAAAAAGCATTTGTATCCACGCTTGCTGCCGTTACATTAATTACCGCATCAGGAGGATTTGTTCCGCTCAGCCAAACCGCTTTTGCAGCTGTTGTGAATGCCGACCTGCATGCAAAGTTCAGCTTTGAGAACAATGCCGCTGATAGTTCCACAAACAATCTCTCGGCTGACATCGTCGGCACTCCAACTTTCGTTCCCGGAAGAATCGGACAAGCCCTTTCTTTAAGTTCAACTAGTGCCAATAAACAATACGTAAATCTAGGCAAGCCATCACAGCTCCAATTCGGAGTCGATAAAAGCTTCAGCTTCTCCTTCTGGGTGAAGTCCTCCGGCGTAGATTCCGATCCTTCCATTCTATCCAACAAAGACTGGAACAGCGGTGCTAATGTTGGCTACAACCTTTCTCTTCAATCCGATAAAAGGCTAAGATGGAATTTCAACACGGCAGGCGGAACACGTATAGATGCTGATATTCCAAACGTCGCTAATGGGAGCTGGCACCATATCGTCATCTCGCATGACCGTACCGTCGGACGCGTAGATTTTTATAAAGATGGCGTGCCTGTTGCAGTCTCTACTTCGAACGGGACCAAATTCAATAATATCGCAAGTGCCATTAGCATTACTGGTCGCACAGGAACGATCGATTCTGGTCTTTCCACAATGCTCGGCAATGATGGCACTGGCAAATATTCTGCAGCTTTGGAAGCGCAGCTCGATGAGGTTCTCATTTTGAATCGTGCGATCACCCCTGAAGAGGTTATAGAAATTTTCAATAGTGCTCCGCCCATTGTAATCAGCGATAAATTCAATGGCACGCTAAAATTCGTAGGTGCAACAGCCACAGCTCCTGGCACAGAATTTAGGCAAATGCTCGACCTGCGCACCCCTTCCATGACAACCGCGATCGACAGCGCGAGCGTAGAAATTGCCTATGACAGCAGCAAATTCACATTCTCACGTGCAACGAAAGCAACGAAAGTAGACACTTCAACACCAGGCATCGTTAAGCTGGAGCTCCCAGCTGGAAGTGTATATAACAAAACCAACCCTTTAGAATTCGCGTCATCTACGCTGTCTGATGTTTACTTTTTTGCGAAGGATGCAAGTGGACAAGGCACGATACAAGTGACTTCTGCTGAATTTTTCGTAGGTGGTAATAAATATGTGAAGGAAACGTTGAACACGCCTGCGCAAACTGTTCAGATTAATACAAAAGCATCTGAGGATATTAACAAAGACAGTCATATTACGATTGGTGATGTTGCCTTGGCTCAAGGGAAGTCCGTTCAAGAACTAACCAATATTGCTGATAAAGTAAAATATATGCCTTACAAACGAGTTGTCGTTATCGGCATCGACGGTGCCGGCATGTCGGTATCAAAGGATGCGCCATACTGGGAAACTCCAAGCTCTGTGAAGGAAACGGTAGGCGACCGATTAAATCTGCCTGCACTGCGCGGCATCATCGAGAAAAGTGCTGCTAGTTATTCCGTCACAACGACGCTGCCTACCGTTTCATCTCCTAACTGGGGTGCTATGTTAAATGGTGTGGACTACAGCAAGCATCAAATTGACAATACGATTAGCGCAAATAATACCTATAGTGAAACATCGCCTTACCCGTCCGTCTTCAAAAAATTGCGTGAACAATTCCCGGAGACTAAGCTTGCTGCCTTCACAACCTGGTCCAACATCATTAATGGACATATTGAACCGTCCCTTGGTGCCGAAGGATATTCTGCGGGCGATAAAGCTAATGTAAATGCTTTTGCAAAATATGCGGCAGACGGCAGAGCATACGATGCATCCCTTATTTTCTTCCAATTGGATGATGTGGACGGTGTCGGACACTCGCTCGGTTTCTATACGAAGGATTATTACGCAAAACTTATGGAAACAGATAACCTTGTAAAAACGATCTATGACTCGCTCGGCAGCAAAAACCTGCTGGACGATACGCTTATTCTAATGACAGCCGATCATGGCGGCGGCACAGAAAACGCAGATCATACGCTCGGCAGTGCTACTGCCCATGGACAAGATTCGCCGCTTGCCAAAACGGTATTTATCGCAGCAAACGGAAGAACAATTGCAACGGATGTAGGTAAGGAGAAGCTTTTGCAAGGAGGAACAACGAAGGATATCGCTGCAACGATATTAGCTGCACTGGAGGTCGATTCGCCGATTGGCGATTCCAAGACGATTGATGGCATGTTCGTCCCTCAGAAGGATCAGAACAAACCGGATGCTCCGAATCTTCAGTTAACCAAAATTGTTGACACCACTTCTAAACAATTAAAAGGTTATGAACTCGCCGTTAGTCATCTGAACACAGATGCTAAAGCCTTGGATATCGAATTAGAGACTGGCGAACTAACTGTCCAATCGATTAAGCCGCTTCAAGCTGGCGTTACCGTATTACGAAATGAAAGTGCCAATGGAAAAACAAGAATCGTCCTTACAGCAGATTCCGCCATCTCGCCGGATCAGCCTATTGTACGGTTAGTAACGCAGTCCCAAAATAACGGTGCATCTGCGGTGCTTCATCAAGCGATGATCGCAAGTGGACAAGGAAAAGAGTCATTGCCTAACTTCACCGCTTCCGTTAAAGAAGAAGGGACAGTAACATCCCGTCCAACTGCTGTATTGGAAGGAAAAACGTCTGTCGTATCCGGTTCAACCTTTACGATTAAGCTAGGCTTGAATGATGTTTCGGACAACGTTTATGCACAAGATATCTCATTTAACTATGACCCGAATGCATTTGAATATGTAGCTAGCCGTTCACTTCTTGAAAAGGTTCAAATTGTGAATACCATCCATGATGAGAAAGGTAAACTCCGACTCATTCTTGCTAGCGAAGGGGTAGAAAACGCGGTTACCGGCAGTAAACAGATTGTGGAGCTTACTTTTAAAGCAAAAGAAACACAAACGGTTACTACAGGTAAAGTAACTGCGGATTCGATCTTAATTTCAAACGGCGAAACTGAAGTTAATGCTGCTCCATACACATTAAATATCCAAGTAACGCCAAAAGAAACGACAAACCCTGCCGATCAAAACCAAGATGGCAAAGTCAGCATTTCGGATTTGGCCCTCATCGTTATTCATTACGGCAAACGCGAAGGCTCAGCGGATTGGGAACAAATTAAACAAGCTGACGTCAACAAAGACGGTGTCATCGATCTATTAGATCTTATTCTCGTCGCTCGCTCCATTGTAGAATAATAATATCATTAGCAACTTGTCCCATATGATAAACTATAACATCCCCATGGCTCAGGGCTATGGGGATGTTATTATACTTTCATTTAGTTAGAAAGCGTTTGGAAAGCCTTGCGTTTACGCTTTGGCTTAATTATTGCTTACAGCCAAGAACGAGAAATGATGACAAGAAGGATAAAAAGGACAAGAATAAATCCAATACTTGAGAATCCGCCACCGCCGCAGCCTACGCCTACTCCTGCAACTGGGTAAGGTGCGCAGTTTCCAGGACCTACATTAGCACCTGCTACTCCATAGCTCATTTGTTCATCTCCTTTTTGTTAACTTACACAGTATCCTATGATTCTGGGGCAAAAGTGTATGGGCTTTTGCAGGAAATGAGCAGATGCCTAAAAAAGCCATCTATTATTGCTTGTCTGCGCATAAAGTAAACGAAGGAACTATTTTTAGGTACATATGGAATTAGAGGGATGGTGTTAAAATGGGCTTTTTGGACGCATTAATGGGGAACGCCTCTGAAGTAAATCCTGACGAGGCGCAAAGGGAATTTGGCAACTTGCTCAGTAGATCGGAGAATGTAGAAAGAGCGTACAAGCTCATTCGCGACATGTTTATTTTTACGAACAAACGCCTCATCATCATTGATAAACAAGGAATAACCGGCAAAAAAATCGATTTCCATTCCTATCCTTACAAAAGCATTACTCATTTCAGCATCGAAACAGCCGGAAACTATGATCTGGATGCCGAGCTGAAGATTTGGATATCAGGCAGCGTCGCGCCCATCCAAAAAACATTCAACAAGAACCTGAACATCTACGATCTTCAGAAGGTTTTGGCTGAATATGTCTTAAAATAAATGATGAACCCCGCAGACCGTAGAGGTCGGCGGGGTTCATTTATTTTCGCGAGAGTATCATTGTATTCAGCCATGCCAGCTCCGAGAGCGTTAACGTACCTTGCTCCGCTTTCTCCCTCCATTTGGTGTCCTGTAGAAGCTTTTGATCCGTAAATTGTCCGAGGGTGTTAATTAAAAGCCTTTGTTCTGCTTCTGATAGATTCAGATCTGACTTTCGATTGTCGGTTGGCCGTTTCATTTTCTCCAGTACCTTCTGTTTGAAATGGTCCCAGCCTGTCCACTTGCCATTATCGTACATCAATCTTGGGCAAATCTTCCCGCTCCAATCGTAATGGCGACGCAGGTGATCGATTCCCCAGCCGTACTGCTTCAGTAGCTTTGCTGCTAATTCGCAAGTATTGGAAAGTGTTTTTTCATAGTCTCCACTCTCGCAAATCTCAATGCTAATCGATGTTCGATTCCCGCTTGCAGCGCCGCTCCCGTCACCCGCATGCCACGCATTCTCATTCAGCGGCAAACACTCAATGACCTCATGCTCGTCCACAACAAGATGATAGGATGCGGTGCGATTATTAGTCGGGTTCGTTAGCCACGCCCTTTCATTTCTCGCTGAGCTGGTAGGGTTGCCTGTGTTGTGAATGGTAATGGATTGCGGCAGAAGCAAATGGCCTGGGCGGCGATTGTTGGGGGTGGATGGGGGGATGTGGTCTGTAAGATATTTAAGGATTACTACCCTCTCCTTCCGAATCGGCTCCGCGCTGCGTCGCTCGAAGTACTTTAGCCTTCAACTCACTTTCAATATGCTTGATGACAATGTCAGGGATCCACTTCTCCCATCCAGCACGATAAGCATTRGCAGTAAGTGACTGCCATGTATGATAGACTAAACCTAGAGTTATTGCATAGAATAAGAGCCCTGGCGTTCCGAGCATCAAGTCAAGTAAATTCGCCAGGAAAGGAAATAACAACAAAAAAACAGTCCTTAAAATACCATGACGTCCGTATTCCGAGCTATAAGTCTCATCCTTTAACGACGCTGCTACTCCTGTTATCCAGTCCATAACTATGGTAGATAAGAGTAGCATGATAGGAAGCATTCTCCCTTCTCCGTATAAAAGATCTATCCAAGGTGCAGCAGCCGCTCCAACTCCTGCAGCTAGTGTCTTGCTTGGAGTAATATCCAATGAAAAAATATATTTAAGCATAACTATTCCTCTTTTCTTATTTCTTTGAAAACTAAGCTTAAATAATTTAAATTAATTTAAATATCTCTACTTTTAAGATTGTCTTATATTGAAAATATTTGGTTTATAATCATGATATTTGCTCATAATTTATTTCTTTTTTATTTACAAATAAAAAGACAAAAATAGAAGTTTTAAGCTCCTCTTCTTGTCTTAATATGTATAAATATAATTAAACTGAAGATGCATGAAATTATACTTAGAAAATGATGTACTACAAAAATCCATCTTACTTAGACTATAAGAGATTAAGCAAAATAAATTGACAAAGAACCTATCATATAGCTCAATTTTTTTAAGCAATAATGTTTGTTCGAAGCCCATCCACATAGTTTGTGCTATTGTTCCATAAAACATCGATAAATGTTGATAAGTCATTACTTAGACCTATAACAAAGGGTACATTTGTTGGTGTGACTGTACCATTCGATGCTCTAAATCTATCACAACCAAGCCATCTTTGACCGTTTGCCGATATTTTAGACATACGTATCGTTGTTCTTGTTTGGTAATACTCAGTAGCAATTCCACCAACATAGGAATAATAAAATTTAGTATAATTCGAATCTTCAATTGTGATGGCTGCATTTTGATTATCTTTAGCTACATCATAGTCAACTAGAGTATAACCTGCGGGTGCTTGATAAAATACAGTTCGAGTGTTTCCATTCTGCGTATCTGTTACGTAAATAGTACCAGGAGCAGTATACTGAGAATCATATACATAGCGACCATCTCCACTGCATTTAATGGTGCCTAAGTATAAATTCGGAAATGTATTGGAAATAATAGTCCACGTACTAGTAACAACATCTAAACGATAGATTTTGGTTCTCTGGCAATTATGAGTAAACACGAATCGACCATCAGCGGTGCAGGCAATTCCCGCCGAACCATAATTTGTTTCTACCCATTCTGGAACATTCCATGAAGTTGTTCCGCCAGAGCTATTACGACGAAGATAAATAACAGGGACTCCGTTATACATGCAATAAGCAAAGAAATAATCTCCATCGGAATTGGTACAAATAGCCGTCGTACTTTGATGTGACATACCCGTAATCTCAGTAATACCATTAATAGGAGTATATCTATAAACCCTAGCCGCCCCCCCTCCTTGCATACCTAAATAGTAAACGACGGAAGCATCATAGCTTGTGCAGGAATACGCACTAGTTTCAGGTCTATAACTTAAGTAACCAGGTGCCGAAGTATGTGTGAATACAGTTCCTGTATATGCTGATGAAATAGTTTTAGCGGTCCCAGTCAAACCAAATAATACCTCACCGCTCTTAATGTTCTTAGAAACTAACTTAGGCTCAGCAGCTTGCAACTGCGACAGGGACACTCTAGCTTCCGAAGTGCCCAATGTACCATAATAACCCTCAGGTAAATATACCGCTAATTGTCCGTCGCCCCATTGAGACGTTCCAGATGCTTGTATAACCCCAGATCTGTATGGCATTGTTCCTTGAAGTCCGAAAATATTCTTATCTGAACGTATATTCGATGCGATAAAATCAGGATCATTTGCAAGTAAAGAGCCATAACCATTTACGTTTAACCCTGAAGTATAATATCCTGTAGGTGGTTCGAATACAAGATTCCCACCTCCGTCTGGTTTGACTGATATAGAATGAGCATATCCTCCACCCAAGACCGATAATGACCTGTTGAGCATTTTTCCTGCTCCATCATAAATGAGTCCAGCTGAAAATTTTTTACCCTCTAGAACTTCCTCAGCTCTTACGTTTCCTGTTACTATAATTTGCCCCATTTTCTATACCCCCATAATAGTCGCTGATACTTCAACTTGACTTGCGATGTTTGAAGTAACTTTAACTGCAATTGGCGTACTTGTTACTGCATTTATATAACAAGGTAACAAGCTATAGCTTCCTACTCCTACAGCTTGTGCATTTAATAGTATCGTTGATTGTGCTCCTGTTACATCTGCATAAGTTACCCTTATTGTTATTGTAGCAGCAGTTAATGCTCGCATATAAATACCAATCAAAAAATTCCCATTAGACGTTGGAGTAAAAGTTGCTATTATCGTTTCTGACGTTGTCGTAATTGTTGTGTCATCTGCTTGCGCCTTCCTAGCGATGTTCAAGCTATCTGTAGCAGATTTAACAAAAGCAGTTGTAGCCAACTGTGTTGTATTTGTTCCTATTACCGCCGTTGGAGCTGTAGGTGTTCCTGTAAATGCTGGTGAAGCTAAATTAGCTTTCGTTTCCAAAGCAGTTGTAATAGATGTAATCGTCATTGAAGGTAATGTATACCAGTTCGAAGAACCCGTTATGCCCTTAATCATATTAGCCAACTTCGACCATAACCGTGTAGGCGTGTCTGCACCTGCTGCAGCTGTTATCGTATCATCAATCGTTCGTGTACCTATTACGGGATCCGTTGCACTATTTACGCTTCCTGCCCCAGCAGCAATCCCATCCAGCTTCACCTTATCAGCCGCAGACTGAAGACCAGCTGCGGAAGTGGTGGCTGCAGCCGTGCTCGCCTTTGCATTCCAAGCCGTTTTCTCAGCGTCAGTCACAAATCGATTGCTCGCATCCTGAGTAATAACGGATGCAGGATGATTAGCCGGATGCACATATGCATTAGCCCCCGCAGCAACGCCTGCCAGCTTGGTCTTCTCCGCTGTCATATAGTCCTCTGTAGATAGCTGCTTCCCAGCCACTTTATCTACTTTGTTGCTAACCGCAGTATCCAAAATATCCGCATTCCCATTCAAATCCGCAATATCGACAACATCTGTTCCTTCCGGTTTTTTCAATCCTAAATTCCCTGTCGTTTGCRTATTTTCACACTCCCTCGTAAACTCTTAATTCACTCCATGTCTTGCTTCGCGCTTGATTCCATGTCATCGTTCCTATCTGATTCCACACTGTATAGGTGTATTTCAAAGCAAAAGCTAAATGAGCGGGCTTAATATCCTCTAGCATTTGAATAAAGCCAGCCATATTGGGCGGAATCCCCTTCGTCCCAACAAATACGACCTCGAAACGGCTCTCTGCCGGATATTCAATTACAATCACCTCACCGCCAGAGAAAGCGATAGCCGTTTGGATAATTTTAACTTTAGTCGTCGTACCAGCTCCGCGAAGCTTGGCTAAAATACTCTCGCGTCGTCGAGCATCCGGCAAAGAGGAGTCGCTTTTCAGTCCAAGCACATTTTCCCAGCGCGTCAGTCCCCATGTAGCCGAATGTACAAAATATTGATCAAATGCCGTTTCAATCGCCTCAGCCTGCTCCCCTAGTTCTCCGCCAAGCTTAGATTGAATAGCTAGCATTTCAACGACTTCATAATAATAGGGAGGCAAATATTTCATGAGATCTATTTCCGTATGGAGAGCCTCCTCCCCGTCGTCCCTATCTTCCCCATACGTCTGTTCGCCATATAAAGCTAGACTATAGGACAATACCTACACCCCCTTTAGCTGATTCCAGGTTACTCCCGGTCCAAGCTTTCCGCTGGCTAGATCATAAGCGAGTTTCACCGCATTGGCCGTCGCCGCTTGTACAACACTCGTGCTGTTAACCGCATTGTTTAATTGAACAACACCAGCAGCAGTTACCGACGCAGCAGGCAATCTGGCCACGGCAACGGTACCTGAGGTAATATCTGCAGCCGCGTGAGCATGCGCAGCCGGGGCAAAACTTACAGGTTTGCCGCTAATACCAGCCCAAGGCGCGCTGTCCGCTGCTTCTGCACTATCGATCTTTCCGTTGTTGTTCGTATCGTAAATGCTTTTCAGCATGTCGCCCGTCGCCTGCGCTGCAGCAAGCACAATATTCCCGCCTGCTGTACCGATGTACAGCTTCTGGGTATCTGTGCAGTACCCTAGTTCACCGACTTCAAGCAGTCCAATGCTCGTTTCCAAACCTCGCCTCAATTGAATGAGTACTTTTCTTGGCATCTGCTCGCCTCCTTAGAACGTACCGCCATCAATGACGGCAACCCTTAAGCGATTTCCGTTCGCAGCATCATAAACGATGCTGTCTGCATCAATATTTGCTTCTATGCCTGTCGCATTAACGAGCACGCCTTTGCCAGCTTTTGCACTAACTGCTGCACCTGCAACCGCAATCCCGTTCCCCGCTCCAACGCTAAGGGTGACGGTATCGGCCTGCCCTCCGCCAGTAAGACCGCTGCCAGCTGTAATCGTCTGAAGCGCACCGCCAGTTCGCACCCATGCGGTACCGTTCCAGCTAAAAATCTTCTGCTCATCATCGATGTAGCATGTCCATCCTACTTGCGGCGTGTATAAATCCCAAGCTGTACCGTTCCACTCGGCAATTTTGTTAACTTGCGAGGCCCAAACGCCAGTTGCGCCTGCAGGAATCAAATAACGATCCGCTAAAACAGGTGAAGTCGGCGGGGTCACTAAGTCCTTATCCTTAACCGAAGCTTGCGGCTCGATATTATGCTTCGCCAGCTCAATTTCATTTCTAATCTTTTGCGCTGACCACAAATCGGTTATAGCCAAGCCCGCATCATTAATAAGCCTGTGCTTGGTTGGATCGTCCAGATGCGTCTTGATCTCAGCAGCTGTTTTCACGTTCACACCATCGGACACCTTGTTTACATTGCCGCTGGTAACGTTAGCTTTTAGTACCTTTGCATAGGTTGCACCTTCTGAAATGTCATCCAGCGTTCCCGTCAAATCGGTAACCTTCTGCGCATTGATTCTTCTCCATGCGGTTCCATCATCAGCATACAAATAACCATTGTTTGTACCGCTGCTCACGTAATACAACCTACCCATGGCTGCTGCGGCTGGTCTAGCTGCTTCTGTGCCGGATAACGCGCGACCTACCATGCTATTTGTTGTCCCATCACCGACATAAACTTCCTTCGTATCTGTGCAAAATCCCATTTCGCCAGCCAATAAAGCACCGAATGCAGATAGCTCTGCTTTTGTTCCACGCTTGATCTGAATCGTCTGTGACATTTAATTCCTCCTCAAAAATGATCCGCCATCGATACTTCCGCTTTTCTTGTATCTTTCCACTTCTAATTGTGTTGCAGAAATACTAACCTGCAAATCATTAATATCTGCTGCTTCCACCCGATCGCCGGGCGTCTCGTAGGTAACAAAGACAGCTTCAGCTTGAGCAAAAAGCTTAATTCGGAGCCTCCAAGGCGTCTCAGCCGGTACAGTTAGAAAATAATTCTGTATCTTCTCACCCGATAAGCCGGGTCCTGTATAGACCTGAATGCTTTCCTTGCGTATGTCGTCATGTGCAAGTTCTCCCTCAAATACCCCTCCAAAAACGGCAAGCTGCTCTTCTATAACGTACAGCTCGCTGCCTTCCTTTTTGTTCAGCTTCACCGTAAATTGATCTACCTCCGCAGGATATCGCATAGGCTACACCTCCAATTCAACAAGCCCCGCAATAGGTACTTCATCAATTTCAAGTCCGATATTATCGCTTCCGCCATTCAGTAAAAGTCGATCGTAGTCTAAGACCCCGGGTACTCCTAAGAGCAAAGTACCGAGCTTAGCGATACTCACATAATTAATGCGGAACGCCGTTTCATCTAAATAAGCAGTGAGTGCTTTAGCAAAAGCCGCGCTCACAAGTTGAATCGTATATCCTACTGCAAGTGTAACCTTAGCCTTGATGCGAATAGGCACACTCGAAGCCGAAACGATTGAAACCTCTGCACCGATTGGCCYGTTCTCATTGATAAAATCAAGCACCGCATGCTGCAGCACCTCGCTCGCTGGCTGCTTATCCGAATTGACGATAACAACCTTCACGGTCCCCGGACCATCCCATAAGGGCATCACTCTTGCACCGCCAACACCGGGAACCGACAACGCCCATCTCATATAATCGGATACATTGCCGCTCGTCCCTGGATTTTGAACCTCGGCAAAGAAACGGCTGCGCAGCTGTGTATCCGACTCCTCGTCCTCACCGGGCACCAGCACATCGACTAGCTCTGCACGAGCAAGCGAGCTAATATAATCGATAGGCAGCATATCGCCAAACTGTTGATTGCCAGCTGCTCCCTCTGTTTCACTTTCAAGAACAAAAGAGCCCACTTTCAATCTCTCTCTTACGATGTAATTAACCGATTCTGCCGAAAAACGACTTCCAATCGTCACGTCCATTGCCGCTCCGCTGGAGCCATAAAATTTACCGAGCCGCTTCGCTCTCGTAGCCGCTTGCCTATTGACGCCAAAATCTGCTGTACGCCTAGACAAATATTCCCCGCTCGATGTATCTGCAAAAGCTAAATCAATATTGACGTCCAGCTGAGCATACAGCTCAGAAAGCTCTGCAGCCGCCGGAGCCAGCGCATCATAAATAATGCTGCCTTCCCGCTTATCTACATTCCCTTGTACACGATCCAGCATTCGCTGGAGCAAATAGCTAAAGGTCATGTTTTCATACATTTTGGCTTACCTCCTCTCCAAAGCTTCCAAACTCCGTTACGACAGTAAACTGGACAACGATAGCTTCATCTTTAACGTCGTACTGAAAATCAATGACATCACTCACCCGCTCATCTTGCAAAAGCACCTCTTGAATGCTGCGTTTTAGCTCTGATTGAACATAAGATGGCGATCCTCCAAGTAAACTTTCCAGCTCAGTACCATAATTGGTGCTGTAGCAAAAATAGCGGTACCGCTCTGTTTGCAATATTTTAAATACAGCCTGCTTTACCGCTTCTAACCCGTCAGTCCTGCCTACGATCCGTTTGCTTCCTAAATCAAGCTTATAGGTCTTGCTCGTTTCGAGCTCCTCTACTGTCGTGACCTCCGCAACATTTGCTCCCTGTGGAATCATGGCTTAGCCACCTTATCGAGTACTACAAATTGTTGACCGCCTTGTACGCGGAGCATTAACACCGCATCTCCCGCTTCCAAGCCTGTGCGGATGACCAGCTTTTCAGATGTTTGCAGCTCAATTTCATACTTAACGAGGCTTTCCGGTATAATTAAAAAATCCTCTGATAAAGTAAAACGTTGATCGACGTTTACTTCCAGAGGATTGATTTGAATGACTTTTCCTACCATGACGGCTAGCGGATTCCCTGCAGCGTAGGCTGCGGCTCCCGCTTTCTTGATCGACTCCAATAATGCCATTAAATCACCCTCAATTCCAGCTTCATCGTATGCGAATCCGCTTCGAATTTATGCGAGCATTCATCTACGAGAAAATAGTGGTGAATGCCGAGCTCATCAATCACTACGGGTACATAACATCCCGCTCTAACTCGCAAATCACCAATGGCATCAATACTGATGCTCTTTTGCTCACGATTTTTCAGCTTCATCAGCTGATTAAGCTGTTCATTTATTTGTGCCACATTCATTTTCTCATCCGCCTGCTGATAAAGCAGAAGCCGTCCCCATTTCGCGATTGAAGCGTCATCCTTCTTGGGATGATGCTTACGTATGCCTGCTTCTTTATTATCCTCAAAAATAATAATGTGGTTATAGGTATCGCCGTCAATCGATCGCTTCATTCCATAATCAAACATAAGGCTGTAATCGCCAATTACAAAATCAACCTTCATCTCCTCCACATTGCGCAAGGAAAGCTTTCCGAAATCATCCAAAAGTATAAAATTTCCTCCTGAATGAATGAGTGTTAGATCAAGTGCCTTACAAATAATATCAAGCAGCTTTTTATTATCCTCCAGCATGGATGGAATTTTGTACTTGGTATCCACGAGCACGCCTGTCTCCAAGCCAAAATC
Organism: Paenibacillus sp. 01T424; assembly: GCF_056398745.1. Lineage (NCBI taxonomy): Bacteria > Bacillati > Bacillota > Bacilli > Caryophanales > Paenibacillaceae > Paenibacillus > Paenibacillus sp. 01T424. Next base: position 13,289 of record NZ_JBFTPZ010000010.1, read on the forward strand.
ATCGGCAATTTTCTTTACAATTTGAGAGGCGGTAACCCCTTGAAATTTATAAAAATAATTGCTTAATAAATAGCGAATCTGATCATAGGCTTTTATCGAGATTCTCTCATCCATACCGGTACTCACTTCAAATACATATCCGTAAAATACATTGATATTATCTTTGAGGACACGAATGACATCGCCATTGTTCACCTCAAATGAAGCACTTTGAAATGGACTTCCTTTAAGCACCGTCATATCCAAACTAGACGCCGCTCCAATTCGTTTCGTCTTGTAGGTCAGCGAAGGAACAAGACTCGTAATATTCCACACTTTACCATTGCGGTTATCAATTAATATTTCCAGCATATTATCACCTCGGCAGCTTTAGCGTCATCCCGATGGGCAGCTTTTTGAGCTGTGCATCCTTAATACCGTTCAGCTTCTGAATTTCCCGCCAACGCTCTTCTTTGTGAAGCTGAACGCGAGCTACTTTAATAAGCGTATCCCCGGCAACCAGCTTATAGGTGCTTGGAGCTTGCTTATCCGATGGCCGTGAGTTAGGCTTCACGCTTGCCGCTCCCTTTTTAATCACTACGGGCCTAGCACCATAAAAAGCAAATTCTTTCAGTGAAATACTGTACTCAATATCCCCAGAGCCCGCCGCTTCCTTCCATTCGAATTTTTCAATGCTCATCGCCAAATTAATATCGAAGGTTGCCCCGGTATAAACAAAACGGATCGGCCACTTTTTCTCCATCCAATCGAGGATAACCATGACATAAAAAGCAGGGTCTATCCATGTTTTGCTGACGACAAACGGATAGTTCGTCTTTGGGAAAAAGCTTTCAAAGGAGATCGTCGTGAGCTTCGAGCTTTGAATGAGATTGATTTCGCCTAAACCGGACACCTCGTAGGTCTTGCCCCCAGCACCATCATTAATTTTAATTTCTGGAGGATTGACCGGGAGCTGGAAGCCCTGCTTTTGATCATTGTAGCTAAGCCAGATTTCATAATCATAATGCGCATTTGAAATCATCTGTTGTACACCCCTTCCGCAGATGAGGCAATTTCATCGTTCAATGAACGCTCGATACGCCCGATAATCGTATCGATATCATAGCCATTGTTAATATCACCAGTTTGCACGCTGACCGTAGGCTGCAGCGACACGAAGTTCTGAATGTTCTTCATCTCCGCAAGCTCCCGCATCGTCTTCAAATCCTCGCTGGAAATCTCGACGCTATCGTTGATTTTACCAACCTCGCCGACTCGGTCGATGTTAGGACTTGCTGCTCCAAATCCACTGCCTGCATCAGCAGTTGGCTTAAGGAAGCCTGATTCCTTATTTAAATCATAACTTGTATTGTTTTTCTTTTTCTGCAAATCATCCATAAATCCCTTACCATAACTCGATCCATTATTAAAGGCTTCTCCAAGGTCAGATTGAGCCATTTTGTATTTAGAGAAATCCACAACATTTTTATCGCTCGTTGGTTTAAACTTATCGATTTGGCTCGTGTCGAATCTGCCTTTTATTTCATAATCTTTACCAGTAATCTTGTTCAATTTAGCAAGAACCCAGTTTATTCCATCAATAAAGCTGTTAATCATCCCGCCAAAGAAACCAACCACATTTTGGGTGAGATCAAAAAAAAGCTTTTTAATCGCATATACAGGGTCAATAAAAATGTTAACCAAAAACTCAGCAACCGATAAAATGATATTCCACAAATAGGCGAAGCCATTTTTCAATGCCGTAAATAATCCGAAAAATAAGCCGGAAACGAAGCCAACTACCTGCTCCGTCGTACCGCCAAAGTATAGAAATAGACCTACCAATAAACCTATCACCGCGATAATGAGCAATATAGGCCAAAGTGCCAGCAGCCAAGCACCTGCTTGTGCCAAAATGGGGGCAATCATTGCCCATAAGGCTGTAAGTATGGTTGGCAGCAGTACTGCTCCAGCGAGCATAAGAATAGAAGCGATAAACGGCCAATTGTCCAAAAACTGACTAAACAACCACAGTGCCCCCTCGCCGACTATGGCAAGCTGATTGGCTACGAACGTTAATCCGTCTCCAAAAAGAGTGAAAAAGGCTTGAAACTTCTCACTTTCTACTAGTTCATTAAGCTTATCCAGCAGCGGTGACATTGCCGCGACTGCCCCCATACCTGCAGCAGCAAAACCAGATTGAATCGTATTTTGCAGCTTGGCGATTTGGTTTACTGGGCTAGCGCCGACTGTGTTTAAAGCTTCTGTTCCCAAATTTGCTTTTTCTCTCATCGCATCGAGCGCATTAAGAAAACCATCCATATCCTTGGCTTTTTCGAAACCAACATCTTTAAAAGCTTCTTCACTAATATTAAATTGATCCATTAATCCGGAATAATCGCCTTGCATAGCTGATTTTATTGCACCTGCTGCATCCTCCGAGCTGCCACCGTTTGGATCTAAGGTAGACAACTCCATCGCCATATTGGTCATCCGATCCAGCTGTCCCGTATTTTGAGCAGTTGGCATAAGTGACAGTGCAGTCTTTATGGCTTCGTTTACATCTACGCCATTTTCAATCGCATTTCCACGTATATTCTCGTATAGCGGCTCTCCAACTTTAGTACCGCCGGAACGAGCAAGCAGCAACRCTTTTGAGTTGCTCTCTTCCATAGCCCCGGAAATCGCCATGCCAATCATTTGTGTAAGCTTTTGTCCAGCGCCGAGTATTGCAGATTGCCATAATGATGCCCCCTCTTGAGCGGCATCAACGATTGCGTCAGGTGCTGGTTCACCACCTGCTGGGTCAGCTGGATTTGCTTCATTGTTCTGAAACATCTCCATGATCGTATTAAAAGCTTGTACAGCAGAAAAAGCACCTTTTAATATATCAAGAGGTTCAAAATCCAGAAACCCTCGTCTAGGCCTTCCTTCACCAGAACCGTCTGGATTTCCTGAACCATCAGGATTTCCAGAATCTCCTGAATCACCACCCGGAGGAACTGCTGCTTCTCTTAATCTTTTAACCGATTCAGTAAACTCATTCATAGAGGAAGTTGCCTTCGTCAATTCAGTGTCCAGCTGAACGGTTTCAACACGCATTTTATCAAAAGCATTCACTAATTTTTCGCCTTGCTTTGTTGCTTCAATAAAAGCAGCATTCAAACGATTCATGAAATTAATAAAGGCTTCGGCTGAACCTGTATTGGCAGACCCGCCATTCTCAATGATAGCAGGGGAATTACTCGCCATCCTTCCACCCCCTTCACACGGGCAAAAGCGCTCCCTCATGGGAGCGCGGCCCGTCCTTATTTTCGTTTTGCTTTGGCGCGCTGTTTCTTCTCGTTCTCGATACGAACGTCGATCATGGCATAGATCGCCGCTTTCTCCCGCCGAGTCATGGTCATGAGCTCATGCGGAAGTATACGAAGCTCGTGGAGGGCGTAATAAGCGTAATTCGCTTCTCCGTCGCCCTCTTTTATTAGTTTTTTACTTCATCTGCCAAATCGTTTAGGCTTTGGTTAAAGCCATTAATTTCCTGCACTCGTTGTACGAGTGAGGCATATTCGCCAGGGAGAAGCATTTTGCGCAAAAGGTTCTCAGCACCGATGATGCCGTACGATTTTTGCAAATCTGCATCCTTTAGGTTCGGGAATTGAATGCTGCTGACAACAAGCTTAGCCAAATACTCGTCTGTATTGGTTTCTGGAGTGAATGCGCCATTTTTCCCCTTTACCTTGCGGGTAGATGACTTGCGGCACTCCTCGTTCTCCGCTTCCGTCATGCTGCGCAGCTCCCAAGCGACAGCCTGTCCTTCTGCATCCTTAAACCGATCCGATACGATAAACGGCTGCGTTGACTCCACAGCCGCATTTTGTGCAAAAAATACACTTAAATCACTCATTGTCTCTTGCCTCCATCATTTTTAATTTCGCCTTAAGAAAGAGCTGAAAATTGCTCCGCAATATCCAATCCTTCAAAAGTGAATTCCAACTCTTCTTCAAGAGCTTCGCTTTCCGTATCCAGCTTACCGATAATGACCTTATTCAGATTCACCTTATGAAGGAAAACCGTCTGCTTGCCCGTAGCCGAAGACGGATCTTCATTAATAATGGAAATATCAAAATAAGCATCCACGCCGGTATTCACATAATCCAGCATCATCTGGCGGAATTTTGACGTTACATAATAGATGGTCATCGTACCTGTACCCGACCATCCCGTCGCTTTATGCTGCAAACCGCGGTGGCCAAGCGTCTTGATCTCAGCCTTTTGCTTCTCAATGCTTGCCTCCAGCGTCTTGATATAAAACATCTCTTCCTGCAAACCATTAATAATGGTATAAGCCCGTCCTTCGCGGCCCGAAATCGTATCTCCTGCGTTCAAAAATGCCATATTACTTCACCGTCACTTTCATATATACTTTTTCTACGCTATCAACCGGTTGGATATGAGCCTCAATAATAATGCTGTCCGTATCGACACCAGCTGCAACCGACAAATCGGCTTGGGCTTCAAAGTTTTGAATAGCATTGAGCGACTGAAGATTGTTCAAATATTTCAAGCACTCGTTGCGGAACAGGCTTCTGCCATCTGCGTTATTATCAACTTTCCCAATATAAAACGACTCGAAAATGTGTTTAAAATCGTTCGCAATGCCGTCCAGCACACGAATGACTCGGTTTTTGGAGAAGGCTTTGCCTTTCTCTGGCGAGTAGCCAGTGAACGTATTAATATCCTGCTCAACAATGACTCTGCCGCCGCTTACCGTGAACAGAAACTCACCAGCTTGCAGCGCCTCTACCGTTTGCGAATTCGTATAACGAATGTCCGCATCAGCAGCTTCCTCATAGGCTTCATAGGTCAGCGATTTGTTCATCGGTGCTCCGGCAGTTGCCGCAGCAACCCAAACCGTTGCCTTCTGTGCGTCAAGAACCGTTCCATCCAGCAGCTTGACGCCGTTTTTGACGCTGATGACCCCTTCAGAATCAGCAGACGGATAATTCGCCAGCACGACCTGAATTTTGCGGCCTTCTTCCTCGCGCAGACGGCGGGCAAAAGCGGCATATACCGATTTTAAGGACAAGTCGGCGGATACTAGCGCTATGGTATTAAAATCCTTCAGCTCAATTTGCGCCAAATAGTCGGTATGGTCTTGATTCGTTACGGTACCATTGGAGCCGCCAACAAGTGGAACGCCTGCTGCTAACGTCAATGCTCCTGTACCGCCGAAGCTTACAAAGGCATTCGATTTCAGCTCTGCGATATTCGCTGCTGTTTGTGAGTCAACTGCCTCTTTAGCTACAAAAGTGATGACATCAAATCGTGCTTCATCGTCAACATTTTGTTTGACCGCAACGGTGATGTCATTGCCTCGAACACCGCCGAATTTAGCTGTAAGCGTTAGGCTGCCAGCGACAGCCGTCGCTTTTGTTCCTTCGTTTAGTCGGTATAAGAGCAGTGTTTTTGCTTTCTTGAATGCTTCGCGTACCAGCAATAGCTCAGGCGCACTTAGATCATAACCAAGCAAGCTTCGCAGATCATCGCCAGCGTTGATCGCAATAACGGCCTTCGACTGCCCCCAGTTAAGGTTTAGCGGTACGGACACCGTTCCGCGCTCTCCCATGCTGCCTACCGTTTTCTTCTCGCCAACCAGGTTAATGTAAACGCCGGGGCGCACCTTATTTTGTGATGTATAAGTTCCTCCTGCCATGTTCTACATGACCTCCTTTTTCAAATAGGCTGTTATCATCGATAACGCTTGTTCGTGAGTATACGTTTCTTGCTCCAACAGCACGGCGGATAGTATATCCTTCTGGGAAGGCGTATACCGTCTAGCCGACTTCAGCTGCTCCTTGCTGAACCTTGGTTCCAGCTCAGCTTCCTGCAATCTGCTTTTGTTCATTTTGTTCTGCCTCCGCCCTCTTACGATTTGCACCATTTCACCCACCCGCGCTCACATCTGAGCCACCTCCTCATCTGGATAAGACAAAAGGGACGCTCGGTGTCGTCCACCGCTCGTCCCCGTTTATGATCTTTGGTACAATATCATAATATCACGGTTATTTGAGCGAAAACGGACATTAGGCGGACAGAAAGCGGACAACTTCTTGAAGCGCCTTTTGCTTCCATCTTCGGAACGTGCGATCAACGATACCCAGCTCCGAAGCAACAAACTCTGTAGGCTTTCCTTCTATAAAACGAAGCTTCAGCAGCCGAGCGTAATCGGGCGCATATGCTTCTAACGCTTCAAGCGCTTGATCGATAGATTGCAGCTGCTTCTCTATATCCTGAAGCTCGCTTATTTTATCGATGACGCCCATATAACCTTCAAAGCCGCCCGAGCCTTCTCGCGCTTCAAGCACCTTCTCAATCTTTTTCTCCAGCTCTCGCAGCAGCTTTTCATCCGCTGGACTTGCTGTAGCACGGCTTTTCTTTACTTCGTTTAGCTGCGCTTTCGTTCCAATAGGATATTTCGATAGATTCGCATGCGCCGCTGCTTCGATACGCTGATCCTGCTCATCCAAGTACATATAGGAAGGCAGCTTGCGCAGCTGCCGATGAAGCTCCTGCAAATGATCATCCTCAGATACTGCACTTAGCCTCATGCCTGGTCCTACCGAGGTACCCTCCAGCTGTTTCTTTCTCGCTTTTAGCCTTTTATACGCATGTAATTGATCAATCACCTGTTGTTCTGCATTCATTCAAATAACCTCCCCTAGGTTTTAATGAATATTGAGTATTTAAAATACCACTCACAACAAAAAAAAATAGCGACTTCTCCGGTATTGACAATACTCCTAATCAAAAATATACTTACTTTTAAGTAGTTAAAATAGCGATTATGATCTACTGATACATTTCTTTAAGTGTTCGTCTGATGAATCTCATTGTATTTGGTATTTTAATTACCGTCAAGTATTTAAAATACCGGATATTCAAAAACGGAGGGTATTTATAATGTCATTGGGTGCACGAATTAAACAACTGAGGGTTGAGCGCGGATTAACGCAGCAGGATGTCGCCGCAAAGCTCGAGATGGGCCGCTCTAACTTTGGTCATATCGAGAATGATCGGGTAACACCAACAAGTGAAGATTTGCAAAAAATGGCGGATATCTTACTGACAACAACCGATTATTTGCTTGGCCGCGATGCAGCCTCGGCAACTATACCTGAGTGGGCTACGTATAAAGATAAGCGCGACTTTAAAAAGCTGCTTGAGGAAGACGGGGAAATTATGTTTGACGGCGTGCCGCTTAGTGCTACCGATCGTCAGCGCGTCATGGATGTGCTTACAGGGTTGTTCTGGGAAGCTAAGCATATGAATAAGCACAAAAAAAAGACCGAGCCGACTAACGATGCTCCTGATGATGCCAAAGGGTAGGTGTTGCTATGGATAAAATGATTTTGAAGCTCATTCGAAAATATAAGACTAACGATCCATTCATCATCGCTGAGGGCCTTGGCATTCATATCCGTTACGCCGACCTCGGAGAAGGCACGCGTGGTCTCTATTTCAAAAAACTGCGCCGCCGGTTTATTGTCATTCACGATTCGCTTCCGGATAATTGGCGCCGCTTCGTATGCGCGCATGAGCTCGGGCATGACCGCTTGCATCCTGGCTTCAACCGTTTTTGGCTGGATGAGCAATCGTTTTTTAATGTTGGAAAATATGAGAGACAAGCTAGCAAGTTTGCCGTAAGGCTGCTGACAGCAGGCGATTCTCCTGCTCCCAGCGAGACGCTTGAAGAGCTGCTAAGAAGAAATGGCGTGCCTACGGAAATGCAGAAGTTTTATTTTTAATTAGCTGTATTCTGCTTCATTCAATGAATGTGCTGCTGTGCAAATTCACACTTACAGGAAAAGCTCCCGCTAATCCAGCTGAAATTGGCGTATTTACCGCGTTTAACTGGAAATACTCCTGTTAATATCGTGAATACAGCCTTAAGTACTTGCGATTGGCTGAATTAGCTGGAGAAATTCCTGTTAACGGGCATTAAATGAGCAAAGCTGATTATTTAACAGGAGTTTTCCCCTTTACTTCGAGTACAAATCACATACGAACTCCCAGCTGCACCAATAAACACAAAAAGCTCCTATACCACAGCCAATGCTGCGGAATAGGAGCCTTTTTACATAGACGTCATGAAATCAAAACAATTAAATCGCCCAATTGCCGTTGCGGAAGATAGGCTCGCGAGTGCCATCCTGCGTCACACCGTCAATATTCATATCAGCCGAGCCGATCATGAAGTCTTCATGCGTAAGGCTTCTGTTTGCACCATGAGCGAGAAGCTCCTCAGGTGACATTTTTGTACCGCCTTGGATATTGACCGGGTACGCTTGACCCAGTGCAAGATGACAGGACGCGTTCTCATCATACAGTGTATTGAAAAACGTCACATTGGAGTTCGAAATCGGTGAATCATGCGGCACTAGCGCTACTTCACCGAGATGTCTTGCCCCTTCATCCGTGTTCAGCAAATTAGTGAGCGCCTCATATCCCTGCTCAGCGGAATGATCGACTACTTTGCCATCCTTAAAGGTCAAACTGAAGCCATTAATGACTTGACCGTTGTAATTCAAAGGCTTGGTGCTGCGAACCGTTCCGTTCACACCATCCTTATTTGGCATAGTGAATACTTCTTCCGTTGGCATATTCGGATTAAAATAAACGCCCTTTGCATTTGCTTTGGAGCCGCCTAACCAAATATGTCCATCCGGCAGGTCTATCGTCAGATTCGTGTCTGGCGCTTCATATTGAAGCTGTTTGTAGCGCTTGCCATTCAGCAGCTCAACCATCTGAAGCAGCTTGGCATTATGCGCTTTCCACGCTTGAACAGGATCTGAAAGGCCAATCCGGGTAGCATCAACAATGCGTTCCCAAAGCTTCTGCACCGCTTCTTCCTGTGAGAGATTCGGGAATACTTTAGCTGCCCATTCCGGAGTAGCATAGGATACAAGCGACCAAGCATTCGTATGATTCATTAGTGAACCGCGATAGCCGCTAAGCGCAGTTGAAGCTGTTTTTGATGCTGTTGCAACGCGCTTCGCATCTACATCGTTAAGCAAGTCTGGGTTCGGAGAGTAAATCGTAATAAATGCCGCCCCATTTTCCACAAACTCTTCCCAAGCTTTGGCACGCCACATCGGATACTCCGAGAAAGCCTCTTCAGGAGCCTGCTTGTATTTGATGCGGGAAAGCTCCTCATCGTTATATTCCACATGGACATTTTTTGCGCCTACTTTATAAGCCTCAGATGCAATAAGCCGTACGAGTGGAGCTGCTGTAATTGGTGCCATGACAACAACCGTTTGTCCCTGCTGCACGTTGACGCCAACCTTAACGACCAGCTCTGCGTAATTTTCTAATTGTTGCGGTGTTGGATACATGTATGTAAATCCTCCTTCATAATCAGTTCATTTGTTGCATCGTCCATAACCTTCTTCTATTATAATCCTCCAAGGACAATTGCTCAAATGATGCAGGCTCGAACATATCCATCTAGGCAATATTCCAGCTTAAAAAAAGGCCCCCAACGCTCAACGAATGAACGAGGGAAACCTTTTATAGAAAGCTCATATGTTATTGCTGCCCGGTTATGATATTAATAAGGGCTTTCCACCTTCATAATATCCATGAAAGGAACCTTTGTTACGCTGCCCATGTATTCCACATGAACCTTTTTTGTTCTTGAATCGAGCACCGTAATGACACCTCTTACTTGCTCTGCAGCCCATATCGTAAGAAGCAGCTCTGTGCCTTCTTGCTTTGCTTCAACCAGCCGCTCGCCCAGCTCTTCCAGCTCAAATTCATCTCTAGTAGGCCTTTTTGGTCCTTTTGCCACCTTGTTCCCCTCCTGCTAGGTATGTACCCGTATTTTCAATAAAAAAGGGCCCCTCCGCTCGAGGAGACCCTGTTCCTATCGATCTAAGTTACGCGAATATATCTATTATAGCATGCCGCAACTTTCTCTGTTAGCGATATTGCGAGAGTTTCAGCAACAATTATTGGAATGCGAGATCATAGCCTGAACCTCTCTATTGAATAAAAAGAAGCCCTCCGTATGGCAGTCCATAGCAGAGGGCTTCGTTACTATTTATGAATGCTTAATCCCAATGGTCAAAATCTCACAAGGACCAACCGATACTTCAAGCAGCGATTGTCCATCTACAGCAAGATTTTCGACTTCATGCTCAAGCACATTACTTTTATAAGCTTGTTCAAGTGACACAGCTGCTGCTTCTGACAGCTTAAGCGCCGTTTCAGAAGGCTTCATATTATACCATCTAAGCATGAAATCGCCAGATTGCTCATTCACCTTCATGGAGGAGAATGCTAGTCCACTGCCGTCCCAAGCGAATAAAGCGCCGTTTGGAGCAAGCTTGCCGGCATGAACGCCTGTCTGGCTAACCGTCCACGGCACTTGGAACTGATATGCCGCTGCATATGCGCCGGATGCAACTCCGTCGCCGTTATGCGGAAGGATCGTCAAGCTGAAGCTTTGCTCACCCAAGCATTGTGCTTCTGGTGTAGGGAATACGCCCCAATCGCCAAGCTCAGCAACTGCACGAAGCAATGTAATCGCAATGGTGTTACGTCCATCGCGCAATACTTCGTATTCATTTAGGCCAAGGTTGGCAACCGTCAAACCAGCTTGCTCGCCGCTCACATCGACAAACGCCTGTTGATGCTGTGCGTTGCTAGGATTGATCCACTCTGCTGCCGGCTCGTTATCACGCGTTGCAACCTCAAAGATGGAGTCCGCTTGATGAACAGCTGTTTCCAAATCTGTTGGGAACAATACGCGAACCCGGTGGTCCTTCGCTTGGTTGTTGAAGGAGGATTTCCATTCTACCCCTTCGCCTTTGCGGCTTATTGCAATTTCAGTCCGAATTGTAAGTGGAACTGTTGTTTCTGTACGTTGTGACTTCCGCTCAGGGAAATAAACAGCCTCTTGCTTCTCAACTTCGAAGTATGGTTCTGCTGAAGCAGGAACTGCCCATTCATGAACGATCTCGAATGCCGCACGGTATGCCGTATTCTCGATTAGACGAATGCTTGCAGGTACACCCTTCGTTGTCAACGTTTGCTCGCCGGTTGGCTGCTTGTACATATATTCGTTGCCGATATCGCCTGTATTCTCATACACGCCAAGCTCGCGATAGATTTGACCGCTGCGTTTATCGGTCAAGTTAAACAATCCGTCCTGTGCGATATCAATTCGAAGCCATTCGTTCTCAAGCGCATGCTCGCAAGCAACCAGCGATTGTGATGGCTGCAATTCTGCTTTCGCATTCCGAACATAGCCATAAGCTGCCAAGCCTAGCGCAGCAACTTCCGCTGCTTCGAATGTCAGCTTCACTTTGCGGCTCATATATGGCTGACGGAACTTGTCATCTGGCAGATCATAACCGAATTGAAGCCCCATATCAGAAGCTGTATGCGCAATGGCTTCGCCGCTTGAATTAACAAGCGTTCTGCCCGTTACATCGACAGCATACATTTTCCTGTTCATCTCATCCAGCGACAAACCATCACGGAAGTAAATGCGAGCGATGTCCAGCTCAACCTCTACTACTCCGCTGCGATCCCAGCCCGTTGTATTATACACAACAAACGGCAGTGCATCTTCACCATATTGTTCAAATATGGAAGTGTCAACCGCATCGGCAATTATCACTTTGCTATCGTCAATAATCGCTTCCGCTATATGACGGCTCTTATCGAAGCGAGTCACCATCTCACGGTGAACCTCGTCCACGCTGCAGCCGCAAATGCTGTCATGCGGATGGTTCTGCATCAGTGTTTTCCAAGCGTAAGTAAACAAGTGATGCGGGTATTCGTGGCCAAGTGAATAAGCAAGCGCAGCAAGCGGCTCCGCTACCTTCTCCAGCATGGCTTGACCAAGCTGATTCATTTGCTTCAAGTAAACACGTGCGGAAGCTGTATTCACGAGCGTTGACCAGCCGTCTGTACGTTGGCTGCGAAGCTCGCCTTTCACGACAGACAGCTCGCGTGTAAGCGAAGCATTCACCGACGCCAAATAATCTTGGAAATTCGAATGAATGAATTCTGTATCAGGGAAAAGCTCTCTTGCTGTTTTCAGCGCAGTAGACAGATCCTGCTGAATCGGCTGATGGTCGCATCCGTTCATGAACAGCAATTGGCCTGTAGCAGCATACTTCTCTGCCTCAGCCAGCTTGCGCTCCCAATATTCCTTGGCGCTTGCTTCATCTGTAGGCACTTCCATGCCGTTGCAGTACCAGTTGGCGAACAATACGCCCAGCACTTGCGAGCCGTCTGGCCCTTCCCAAATCAGCTCAGAGAAGGAAGATTCATAATCGGAATCTGCTACTGTATTGTTAAAGCCCGTTGGCTTCACGCCTCTGCCAAATACCGCATTATCGATGCCGGCTTGACGCAAAATTTGCGGAGCTTGGCCGATATTTCCGAACGTATCTGGAAAATATCCAACTTTGGCAATCGTTCCATAACGGCTTGCATCCTGATGCCCGATTTGCAGATTGCGAAGATTCGCTTCACTGCTTGTCAGGAAGGCATCCTGCAAAATATACCAAGGCCCGATCGGAATACGGCCTTCTTTAATATAACGTTCCAGGCGCTCACGATTCTCTGGGCGAACCTGCAAATAATCTTCCAAAATGATCGTTTGGCCATCCAAATAAAAGCTTTTGAAGTCCGGATCCGTATCGAGTGTATGAAGCAGCGTATCCATCAATTTCACTAGCAATACATGGTGCTTCTCATATGGCAAATACCATTCCCGATCCCAGTGGGTATGCGAGATGATATGGGCTGTTCGTTTGTCTTTCATCACTAGAACACCTCTTCTTGTTAATCGTTGTTTGCAGGAATTACGTTCACATTCACCTGATCAGGTCGGTAAACGGACAGCAGCTGACCGTTTTTATCCACTGCAAAGAGTACAGACCGTTCCTTCTCCAGCGTAAAAGCGTAGGAAACGCCGGTTACAGGGTCTTTCACCTCAATATCAACATCCAAGCTGAACTCGGATACAAATGTGAATAACGCGCCGTCTTGGAAGGACAGTTTACGACCATAAACGCCTGGCAGTTGTCCGCCTTTAATCCAATCCAGCTCCACGCTGCAGCCTGCATAGGTGAGCGCAAACTCATAAATGGCTGAGATCGGCTCAATGCGATCATTCAGCTCTACTGGCAGCGGACACCAAAGGATGTTTCCTTTGCCGTGCGATAGCTCGATAAGCTGATCGACTTCAGCTGCAGACGTTCCTTTTTGCGCTTCCTTCCATACCTGAGCAATTCTCCGATTGCCATAAGAAACAGGCAGCAAACGATCACCGATGCGAAGCAGTTCTTCGCGGCGTACATTGACAAGCTCTCTTGATCCAAACAACTCATCATGACGATCGACTTGACGCCAGTATGCATCAAGGCTTGTTGGACCAGTCAGCAGCAAAGTTGCTCCTGTACGTTCAACGTAGCTAAGCAGCTGGTTCATTGCAGCATCTTCTATATTATGGGCACTTGGTACAATAACAAGCTTAACCGGATTTGCTTCCAGCTCGTCCAGGTGATATTCCGAAGCGCCGCGGAATGGCTTGTTCAGCTCATACGCCAGCACTCGCGTTGCTTTAGTTGTTGCATCAAACGCCAGCTTGCGATTGGAGAAATCATTGGAATAAGGGAAAACGACTGCGGTATCCTCAAGCTCCCGCCCTCTGAACAAATCTCTGATTTCACCCATGAAGCGTCCGAAATCATAAGATACATTTGCCTCAGGTTTCTCCGTGCCATCTGCACGAAGTGCGCCAATGTGCGATTCATTCGCATTGTCCATATAGAAATTCGTATTCCAAATCCACTGCACCGCACCTGCGCCACCTGTTGCAAAAGCATAGGCATATTTGCGCTCAAGAATATCGCGTAGTTCTGCTTCCGAACGTTTCGCGCGTCCTTCTGGTGTTTCCACGTACATAATGCCCGTTTCCTGCACCAAATTCGGTTTGTCTGCCGTCTTAGCAAAAATACTGTCCCAAACCAAATGATCATTCAACCACCAGGAATGCACGGTTGTATAATCGACAGCCTCGCCATAGAAGAATGGTGAAGGCCTCTGCGCGCCAAGCGCTTCATCCTGTCCGACCGTAACCATATGATCCGGACATTCTTCTTTAATGGCCTGGTACAGCTCCTGTGCCCAGCGATTGTGCATATCCATGGAGAACAATACATAATCAAGCCAGCGCGTACCCTTCTTGCCTTGATGCATATCTTGAACGTCAAAGTTGATTTCCTCTGGCTCAGGCACTTTCACCGCTTCAAAGCTCGGCAGCTGCTCTGGCGTCATATTCCATAGCTTCTGCAGCTTCTCCACAGATTCGTGGCGTTCCTTAAGCCAAGCTGCATAGGCCGCCTGCTCGAATGGATCGCGTGCTGATCTTGGTCCATCAGAAAAAATACGAGGAGGATCAAACATTGACGGCTCGTTAATTAAATCCCAATCGACATGCTTCGATTGTTTGTGGCGCGAAATGATCGAGCGGATAAACCGTTTCTGTGCTTCTAAACTCCGCGGATCGAGATAAGGATTTTGGCCTTCCCAAGTTTCCGGAGTGAATGAGAAGAAAGTAAAGGTTACCTGCAAATCATGGCGTTTGGCCGTAAGCAGAAACGCATCAATGGAGCGAAGCGCTTCTTCTGATGCATGGCCATCAACCTGCATAATATTGCGATAAGCTGTCCATATGCCGGTTCTAATCCAGTTGATGCCTGCTTTGCGCATCTGAGCCATATCACGATCCCATACCGATGCGTTTGGCAAAAATAAAAACTTGCGTGCAACATCCGATGTCATGTAGGTCATGCCGACAACCGGCATCGGTCTGCCATCTTTTACGAAATAATCGCGTTCGCTCGTAACCGGAGTTCCCTCTGCAAGCAGTTCAGCATCAAAACCCCAGAAGCCTTGGCGAAGAATACGAACTTCTCCATCCGTTGACTCCGCGATACAATCCACCTTGTAGTAACCGCTCACGATTGCTAGAGGAACGGGAATACGAACGATAAGCTGTTTGCTCGCCGCTTCCGCTTTGATGCTGCTCGTCCACCGCTCATCTGGCTTGCTTTCATGCTGGATCGTAATCGAAAAGTTCCAACTTACAGCTGGCAAATCTGTCGCAGAAGCATAACGGCTAAGCTGTTGTACTTGCAGCGTCAGCATCGCACGCTCATCCAGCTCGAAGGACGCATAATTAGGTTTCAGCCACAGCTCTGTTACGCCTGCTGAGCAGAATTCCGACCAGCGGCGAAGCTCGTCCGCTCCTCCGCTTTGCCAGAATAGCTCCGTTAACGGCTGATTTACGAACAACCAGCGCGCGCCTGCGAACATTCCCTTCGTGTTCTCCCATAGTACGACAGGTGCTGCTACTTCTCTTCCTTCAGATGAAACACCCTTTAGAAGCGGGTACAATTGTGCATCCATCGGTCCAGCGGAACCCATCTGATGCGGCAAATCACTCGTTTTGGTTACATGCGGCACTAGATTCCAAGTGCTTGAAACCTCAAACATGGATTCTTTGCCTTGCATCAACGGAAAATCTTCCATTGCACGGAATTTCATAATCGGTGCTGCATCTACAGGCAAAGCCTCATGAATATGAAGCTCGCGGTGATAGGCGGTTTGCTCAGATTCTGGCTCCCAAACGCCAGCTTCGTTTTTCGAAACTGGTTTTTTGAATGGAACGCCGCCGATGCTGATTAAACCTCCACCGCGCTTTAAGTAGGCTAAAATTTCAGACCATGCTTGCTTAGGGAAATACGGTGCATGCATATTTATAAAGCTTCCGCCATCTGCAGCAGCGAGTGCCGCTCCAAGATTATTCGCGCGAACGACGCTGCCGATTTGCAGAAGCTGTCCTTCCGCATCCGAGCTTATGCGAGAATCGATTGGAAACGATGGATCATAGAAAATAATCATGCTCATAGAATCTCATCCTTCATCGCTTGATAGACAAGCTGTGAGAAAAGACTGTTCGACCAAGCGAACCATTTGCGCGTGAACACAGTTGGATCATCCGCATGGAAACCTTCGTGCATGTAGCCTGTGTCCGCGTCAGTCGCTTCCAGCATCGCAATCAAATCTAGCTTTTCTTCGCTGCTAGTAGCTGTAATGCCTTGCATCGACAATGCCATATGCCAGATGTAGCCTGGAGGCGTATGCGGGCTGCCGATACCTTTTGCTGCCGTTCCTTCATAGTAGAAAGGATTATGTTTGCTTAGAGCAAACTTTCTCGTATTCACATAAATCGGGTCTTCCGCATCCACATAACCAAGGTAAGGGATCGAGATCAAGCCCGGAGTTCCTGCATCATCCATCAGGCAGTAGTTGCCGAAACCATCCGTTTCATAAGCATAAATAGGTCCGAATTCCGGATGCTGATAAATACCGTAAAGCTGAATGCCATGGTTGACATCCTCTTCTAGCTTTTTCAATTCTTTCAGGAAATCCATGTCACGGAATACCCATTCCGCTATTTCCTCCATTTGACGAAGCGTAACAACCGCAAACATGTTATCCGGGATGTTGTAATGGAAATCACATGCATCATCGCTTGGACGGAACCCTGACCAAATCATACCCGTGTAGTTTACAGGCATGCCTAGACCAGAATTGCGAAGTGAATCAGTTGGAATGCCATTATCACGAGTAAAACGGTACGGCGATTGTTCAAAATGGCGCTGCTCTGTCTTCCAAAGCTCTACAATGCGGCGCATCGCAGCTTTGAAGCCGGAATCGAAAATATCCGTCAGCTCCGTTTCTTTCCAGTAAGCATGCGCGAGACGCATGGAGAAACAAATGGAGTCAAGCTCGAACTTGCGCTCCCATACCCATGGAGACATATCCGTTTCATCCGTAGTATTCCAGTGCCAATCATTAGCGGACTCATTGAACGCATTCGCATAAGGGTCGATTTGAATATAGGAAATATGGCGTTTAATCAAACCACTAAGAATTCTTTGCAAATCTTTATCATGTTTCGCGAATGGAACGTAGTGCATCACTTGCTCGACGGAATCACGAAGCCACATCGCAGGGATATCGCCCGTGATTACAAATGTCGTACCATCGTCCATCAGCTTTGTCGTTGTTTCCAGCGTATTCGGAAAGCAATTTTTGAACAATTGAAGCAGCTTCGGGCGATGTGCCAGCTTCTGCTCCGCTTCCTTCAGCACGTCTTGAATCGCCTGCGGCAGCGTTAGCTCAGGCATCGGAATTTTCGGTAATCTAAATTGCTCCATCGTATTTGCTCCTTTAGAAATATGATTCGTAATTATTCCTTAACGGCACCAACCGTCAAGCCTTGAATGAAATATCTTTGGAAGAACGGATAAGCGAATACGATTGGGCCTGTTGCCAGCACTACCATCGCCATACGCGAAGTATCCTGCGGCATCGACTGCAGCAAACCGGTGCTGAGCGACGCATTTTGCGAGTTTTGCATAATGAATTGCATACTATTCTCGATCCGCATCAGCATCGACTGAAGCGGCACTAAATTCGGCGTGTTAATGTACAGCAAGGCGTTAAACCAATCATTCCAATAGCCTAGTGTACTGAACAAAGCGATGGTTGCAAGCCCTGGAAGCGACAAAGGCAGCACCAGCTTGAAGAAGGTTCCAAATTCTCCCGCACCATCGATTTTGCCTGATTCTATAATAGCATCTGGCACCATGGTCGAGAAGAATGTCCTTAGGATCATAATGTAGAAAGCGTTGACCGCAAGCGGTAAAATAAGCGCCCAAATGGAATCTTTAAGTCCAAGCAGCTGTGTAACTACAATATAAGACGGCACGAGACCACCGTTAAATAGCATCGTAAAAAAGGCGAAAAATGCGAAGAAACCGCGATATTTAAAGCTTTTACGTGAGATTGCGTAAGCGAAAAGCGCTGTACATACAACACCAATGACAGTACCAATAACGGTAACAGCTATCGTTACCCCATAAGAGCGAAGCAGTTGATCCCCCGCTTTAAATAAATAGCTGTAAGCCTCAAAGCTCCATTTTTCAGGAAAAAGCGAATAGCCGTTTTTAGCTAGCGTCGCCTCATCCGTAAACGAAATGATGGTGACGAATAGAAAAGGAAATACACATAACAATGCAAAAATACCAGCCACGGAATGGAATCCTATATTCCAAATGGGCGTCAACCTATGAAAGTCGCGGGTTTTCGTTTGAGCGGACATAGCGGTTTTCCTCCCTGCGCAATGCTTGTTCCAGCAGTAAAGCCTTTAGACTAGAACAAAGCATTGTCTTTGTTGAATTTACGAACAATTCCGTTCGATGTAATAACGAGTACAAATCCAATGATCGACTGATACAAGCCTGCTGCTGTACTCATACCGATTTCACCAGTTGATTTCAATCCGCGATACACATAAGTATCGATAACATTCGTTACGCTGTAGAGTGTTCCAGAGTCCCTTGGCACTTGATAGAACAGTCCGAAATCCGCATAGAAGATTTTACCGATTGCAAGCAGCGTCAATATTGTAATGAGCGGTGTAAGCATCGGGATCGTAATGCTGCGAATTTGCTGCCATTTATTTGCGCCATCGATCATTGCCGCTTCATAAAGGGATTTATCAATACCCATGATGGCTGCCAAATAGATGACACTGTTGTAGCCGACTGATTTCCAAAGAAAAACGACGACGATAATAATCGGCCAATAGGTTGGATCAGAGTACCAGTTTATCGGATCGATGCCGAACCAGTTGAACACTTGGTTCACAACGCCTTTATCCAAGCTCAGGAAGCTGAATACGAAATAACCGACGATAACCCATGATAAGAAGTATGGAAGAAACATACCTGTTTGATATACTTTTGCTAATTTCTTGTTCGTAATCTCAGCGAGCATAATCGCCATTGCAACGGCAATGACTAGACCAAGCACGATAAAGAAGATGTTATAAACGACGGTATTGCGTGTAATGATGTAAGCATCATTGGTACTGAATAGAAATTTAAAGTTTTGCAGGCCTACCCACTTACTCTCGATAATGCTGGCAAGAAATCCATCCCGGCTGTATCTGTACTCCTTAAACGCAATAACCATACCGGCCATCGGCAAATAAGAGAAGAATATGAACCAGATTGTTGCTGGCAGCACCATAATCAACATCGCTTTATTTTTATTAATATCTTTAAAAAACCGTCCTATGGCTCCCACGTGATCACCTCTCAGTTGTCAGATTAATGAGCAAAGGTATGAAACGAATGCCGTGCATTCGCTTCATACCTCCCGCATGTTTACTTGTTCGCCGCTTTCCATTCGTCAAGCTGACGTTGTGCTTCAGCCATGATTTTATCAAGTCCAGCTGCTTTAAATTTCTCATTTGCACGTTTGATGTAAGTCTCAGGATCAACTGTTCCTGTCATAAGCGGTGCCCAGAACTCTTCTCTTACGTTTTGTACGGAAGCAATTTCAGTCGTTACTTTCGACGGATCGAAGTTGAAGCCAAGAAGAGGTGCTGGTGTTCCTGCATCGTTAAACTTCTTGAACTCTTCCCACTTGTTCGTAGGATCTGTTGTATTCAAGTACGTAAGCATTACGTTACCGAGTGAGAATGTTGGCATGTCATAGTTTTTTGACTCATCAAGGTTTTCCATAACATTGTCGCCTGTTTTCTTGTAATGAACGTTTTCGATACCGGAATCAATCATGTTGCGAAGCACTGGATCTGTGTTAAGCAAGTTTAGGAATTCCATTGCTTTTTCCGGATATTTCGAGTTAGCCGAAATAGCTTGCATCGAGCCCATAACAGACCAGTTGTAAATAAGCGCTTTGCTTGCTGGTGTTGAAACTACTGGGTAGCCATAGCTTGCAGACCATAGGTTGTCAGCGAAAGGCTGAGTTGTCGCACGGTCTGAGAACCATTTGCCAGTCGTTTGAACATCTGTCATCGAATCCATTGTTGCTGCTTCAGTTGGAATGTAGCCTGCTTTATAATATTTGTGCATTGTAGTCAACGCTTGTTTCATTTCTGGTGTATCTAGAACGTTAACCAATTTGTAATCCTTTGTATCAAGGGAAACAGCCATTGGAAGCTTCTCGATTACATAGTCATATGGCACGTAAGGCATTTGGTTTTTATCAACCGCGAAAGGATATACGCCTTGTTCGTTTTCTTTGATCGTTTTGAGCAATGGCTCAAGGCTCTCAAGTGTGTTTACTTTTGAAATATCGATTTTGTACTTGTCTACATACTGCTTGTTAAAGCGCCATACTTCTTGTGCTGGCAGCTCTTTGTTAGCAGGGATACCATAGTTGTGGCCGTCAATTTTGGAACCTTCAAGGAAGGCAGGATCAAGTGTATCGACGATGCCTTGACCGTGCGATTTCAACAAATCATCGATTTGCATGAATGCGCCTTTTCTTGCGTTCTGCACGTAGTCAAACGCCCATGAAGACGTAAACATAATGTCTACTGCTTCACCGGAAGCCGTCATAACTTGCAGCTTCTGTGAGTAATCGCCCCAGTCGATCATGCTCATTTTAACCGTAACACCAATTTTTTCTGCTGTATATTTGCTTACTTCCTGCATAACCTTGTCCACATCTTTTTGAGGCGTACCAATTGTGTACCAGAGCAGTTCTACTGGTTTCTCTGCAGTGCCTTCACCTTCGTTTTTGCTTCCGCCGCACGCGCTAAGCACGATTGACATGACCAGCATCAGCGCAAGCGCCGGCATAAATCTCTTTTTGTTTCTAATCATTGTAAGTCCTCCCTATGTCTAGTTACGAAGCACAATTCAATTGCGTAAGCATACGCTTACTTTATTGCTCTGACCTTAATTCGCGATGCGTTTTAGGGCTAACTTAAAAATAACGGATGTAACGGTTTTCAAATAGGGAACAAATTAAAGGTATGGTGTACAAATTAAAGAAAGAAAGGACAACTCCATCTTGCATTAGAGTAGTCCTTTGTAATCAGTCGGCGAAATGCCAACATATTTTTTAAATTGCTTGTAAAAATATCCAGTTTCCCAGTAGCCAACCTGAAGCGCAATTTCCTGCACCTTCAGATTCGTCTCCTTCAACATTTCCTTAGCCTTGCCTATTCGATATTTGTTTATGTACTCGGTAAAGGTTTCATTTGTCTCTTTCTGAAACAGATGTCCGAGATAAACAGGATGGATGTTGTATTGCTGGCTGAGCGATTTGAGCGACAGCGCCTGTGCATAGTTCTCATGCACATATCCAAGCAGCAGCTGAATGATCGGGCTTTTCACGTCGCGCATAAGCGAATCCACCGTCAAGGTAGCTGCTTCTTTGACGACGGAGGAGAGCCCTTCAATCGTCTCGGCTTGCATGATTTGCGTGAAACCTGCTTTGAACAGCTCAGGCTGATCTGCCTGCTTAATTTCTTTGAGCTCCATTTTGAACCGTATCATCATCTCAATGGCCATACTTTGAATATATTCCGGCGTAACGCCGTCCAGCGTCTGATAATGCTCAAATTCAGCATCGATTGCCGCATGAAGCTGCTCTAGTTCCTTCGCCTTAATCAGCTTCGAGAATAAGGACCAATTCAGCGGCTGCGACGTTACATTCTCAATGCTGTTCTTCTCCGATAACAAGCTATAGTCCAAAATAGCCGGCTCGTCGGATAATAAGAAATATTCCTGCGCTTTCTTCGCATGCGCGTAGCTTTGCGGCGCTCCCTCGCCTACCGCCTCCACACTGCCAAGTGAAATACGCATCGGGCTCGGAGCGAACCGTTTCTGCATATTTTCAAGCATGCTTATCGCCTTTTCCTTACCCTGCTCCTTGTCCTCCAGCATAAACACGATAACCAAGTCGCCATCAATGTCCACAAACGGCAGCATCGACGGATCTTCCATGGCAAGCCGCTGTACGGCTTCATAGGACGGCTCGAACTGACTTTCCGTTCGAATAATCGCAGTCACAAGATAAGGCGCATCCAGCCGGATTTCAAGCATATCGGTACGTTCGATCAGCTCATTTGGCGCAATGCGTCCAGTCAGCCACCGATACAATATATTATCCCTAAGAATGCGAATATCATAATCACTAAATAATCGGTCTGGCCTTGTTGTGTTCAATTTGTCGATTGTATTAGCCAGCGTCTCCTGMAGCTCGTCAATATTAATCGGTTTAAGCAAATAATTTTCCACACCAAGCTTAAGCCCTGACTTGATATAGTCAAATTCGTTGAAGCCGCTCAAAATAATGACCTTCAAATCCGGCCGGAATTGCCGTGCTTCCCGAATCAAAGTTAAGCCGTCCATCACAGGCATTGAAATATCCGTAAGCAAAATATCAGCTGATGACTCCTTCAACGCTTCAAGCGCATCTTGGCCATTTTCTGCTGAACCGACGATTTCAAGGCCAAACGCCGCCCAATCAATAATGTCGTACAAGCCTTCTATAATAAACGGCTCGTCATCTACAAGAAATACTCTATACATGCTGCGCCTCCTCTAGCACTGGGAATTCAATCGTTACGATCGTTCCGACGCCTGGCGTGCTGTTAATTTCAACACCATATTCCGTTCCATACAGCAGCTTCAGTCTCTCATGCACACTGCGAAGACCAAAGGAATCGCCGCTTTCCTCCAGCGTGTCCATCGACTCACGAATGGACGCGAGTCGCCCAGACGCTATACCTCTGCCATTATCCTCGACTTGAATTTGTATGCGATCCTCTATCTGCCGAACATTTATTTTCACTTGGTTATCCGGCCTGCGCGCTTCTAGACCATGTACAACGTAATTTTCAATGATCGGCTGAAGTGCCATTCGCATTATATTTTTGCTTGCCAAGCTCTGATCGCAATGAATTTCATAAGACAGCTTATCCTTATAACGAATCCGAAACAGCTCCAAATAGAGGCGCGAAGTCTCTAGCTCATCCTTGAGCGTGTTTTCACCTTTGGGCTGAACGAAGCTTTTGAATAACACCGATAAGCTGTATATCATTTCGCCTACGTCCTTCGCTCCTTGCGATACGGCCCGCATCCGAATCACTTCGAGCGTATTGTACAAAAAGTGCGGATTCACTCTAGCCTGCAGAGCAGCAAGCTCTGTATGCTTTTGTTTAATCTCCGCTTTATAGACGCGGTCGATATGCTTTGTCAGCTCGCCGAGCATATCGTTAAAGCTTCTGGAAATTTGCCCAAGCTCGTCCTCTTTCTCGTCTTGGATGCGTGCGGACAAGTCGCCGTTCTCCACTTTGCGCATAAATCGTATTATTTTATTCGTTCGTTTCGCGAAATTGATAACAACCAAGGTCGGAACTAGCAGCACCATAATGATACAAATGATACTAATCAATGTAATCGTGTGCTTCAAGCCTTGATAGGCAGCAGCTACCTCCGCCTTTGGCGCTACACCAACTACGGTATAACCCGCTTCGGTTTGCGTGAACATCTTGACATAAGATTCCTGCTCAAGCATCACAGTGTCATTTAAGGAATCAATTTTATCGATATAAGGGTACCGTTTACCATAAAAGTTGTCTGAGGAATCGAAGAGCACTTCCCCTGTTGGTCCGAGGACAAGAATGTAGCCCTTTAATTGCTCTTTATAGCTCTCAAGTGCTTTTTGAATCCGTTCTGAGTTGAAATAAACGAGCAGCTGCCCTAGGTTTTTCAACGTATTTTTGTCCGTAATGGGGACACGTATCGCGAATAGCTTTGGATCCTGCTGTCCAATTGCCGTTCGTACCCATGCATTCGGCAGCGTTACTTTACTTGCTTCCATCGCCATGGCATCCGGGATATAGGAATGTGCGGCATTCGTAGATATTAACTTCGTTACATGCCCCTGCTTGTATGCGTACAAAAACTGCTTTTCCGAGCTGTATAGCAGCAGGTTCTCGATATCGGCATCATTTTCAACCTTATTTTCAAAATAATCCAGCCCCTTCGGCATGTCGATATTAATAGAAGAGGCATACTGATCCAATTGATAATTGATGTAATCCTCGAATGGATTTTGAAGAAAGTAAGTAAGATGAAGGGATAAGGCTTCATTCCGATACACATCAAGCATAATGGACTCCACCGATTCAAATTTACGAGCCATGTAGCTATTCACGCTATCGATCGCTTTTTTCTGATTTTCAAGCTCATTGCGTACAATCGATTCTGACATGACATTAAACATAAAATACGAAAAGGTTACGATCGTCACTGTTGTGATCAATGCAAACAACAAAATCATTTTCATGAAAAGATTATTTTTGACATAGTTGTGGTACAAGCTTTTTGCCTTCAAAATAAGCTCCTTTCCCGTGAATGATCGTTGCTCTATAGGTTGATCGGAGTTCACGATATGGGGTACAAGGTTTAATAATACTTCAGTATGATTTGCTGGCACAAGTATGCTCCTTAATAATCGGCAATTGAAGGGTACGGTTGAATGGCGCCTCGGAAGGGGCGTATAATGTAAAGGTGAGAGAATCCGCAAGATTGGAGATGAGAGCATGACAATTGGTAAAATGCTTCGAAATGTTTCCGTCGGACTGATATTCGGCATACTGGCCATTGGGTTACTGCCGTTTCTGGTCATCTTTAACTGGGCGGAGATGCTCAATCTTGTCGAACTCGAAACCTCGCCATTATTTATGCTTCTTGGACGATTTATTAGACCGACCGTTCGCAAGAAAAGCATGAACAGCGTGAACAGCATGGACAGTCAGGAACACAAACAAGAGCTCAATCAATAAACTAACAGCAGCCTAAACCGTTTGCATGAACGGAGACCCGGGAGAGCACCTTATTTTGGTGGCATTCTTCCGGGTCTTTCTTTCTCGCTTAAACGAGCGATTTATAGTAAAATGGGGCGATGCAACACTATACGATTATGAGGTGCCCTTATGTCCATTAGCTTCACAACATCCATTATCAGCCGCTTAAAAAGAGAAATCGCTGACATGCAACAGCAAACCAGCAACGATAAAAGCAAAAAAGAGAAAGCTCTCTCTAAAATAAAACAACTGCAAAAAAACATCAAAATGAGCTCTTCCCCCACCGACCTTAGCAGCAAGATGACTCAAATTACGAAATTAAACGAAGAAGTAGCCAGAATTGATGCTTCGCAGGCTGCTTTAACTAAACAATTAGCTGCAAAAAATGCAGAGCTTCGGCAGCAGCTTGCCAAAAACGAGCAAAAAAGCGAAAAATAGCTTTAGCATAGAGACCTTTCACAAGTTCAAATGAGCTTGCGAAGGGTCTTTTTGTTATCGGCTTGATATGGTGAGATTGTCCATTCCTCGTATACTTTAACCAAACGCGCGCATCCTATGGAAAAAAAGCAGGGCGGGGATTGTATGCATACAGTTTGGAAAGGTGCGATTAGCTTTGGATTGGTTCATGTGCCTGTAAAAATGTTTACAGCAACAGAAGATAAGGATATTCATTTCCGCCAAATACATAAGGTTTGCGGCATGCCTATTTCCTATGTGAAGACTTGTCCTCACTGCGATGAAGCCGTTAAACCAGAGGATATCGCTAAAGGTTTTGAATACGAGAAGGACAAGTTTGTCCTCTTTAATGAAGAGGAGCTTGAAGCGCTAAAGCCTGAATCTGCACGGGTTATTCAAATTCTCGACTTTGTCGATTTAACGGATATCGATCCTCTCTATTATCAAAAAGCTTATTACCTCTCTCCCGACATGTCAGGGGCTGGAGCTTATACGCTGCTGCTTGAAGCGATCAAGCAAACAGGTAAAATCGGCATCGCCAAAATATCGATCCGCAGCAAAAGCAGCTTGGCCGCGATCCGCGTTGTCGGAAACTGCTTATGCATGGAGACAATGCATTATCCAGATGAAATTCGGCCGCTAGCAGAAGTGCCTAACCTACCTGGGCTTGCTAATGTCAATGAAAAGGAACTGCAAATGGCAAAACAGCTCATTGAGCAGCTGTCTGAACCGTTTCATCCTGAAAAATATACCGATGATTACCGGGCTGCCATGCTTGAAGCTATTCAGCATAAAATGGCGGGCGAAAGCGTTGATATGGTTTCGGCTCCGGCTGTTGGACGGACGAATGTCATTGACTTGCTGGCTGCGCTGCAAGCTTCCCTCGAAGCTGCCAAAACACCGCCTGCTGCTCCAAAGAAAAGGAAGAGCACTACTAGAAAAGCGAAGGATGCCGGATAATGAACACGATGTCTTTGCTTCCTCTGCCGAAGGTGCCCATGGCACCAGTTACTTCACCCGATATCCCTACTGGCTCGGAGTGGGGATATCAAATCAAATGGGATGGCGTTCGCACGCTCGCTCGATTAGATGGCAGCGGCGGTGTTGAACTATTTTCCAAACGAGTAGAGCCGAGAAATACCACTTTCCCTGAAATTGTAGCTCTCTTGTCGCCGCTGCGTGTTGGGCCTTGCATCCTTGATGGTGAAATCGTCTATTTTGACGGTACTCGTCCAAACTTTCAGCGCAGCCGCCTAGGTGTACAGAAAAGGTCAGGCAAAGATGATCTTTTATTCGTCATGTTTGATATGCTCAATGATAACGGTGAAGATTTGCGCAGCTTTCCCTTCCGTGATCGTTACAGCCGGCTTGCTGCCAAGTTTCCTGAAAAATCGCCGCGCCTGTTCGTCACCGACTTGTTTGATGATGGTCAGTCCTTATGGGAATGGCTTATCGAACGGGAGTGGGAAGGGCTCATATCGAAGCGTCTGGATAGTCCTTACAGCGAGGGCAAAGGCCATAAGGATTGGTTCAAGAAACGAAAGGAAGTACGAATCGTCGCGGACGTTGTTGGGGTGAAATTAAGGGATGGCCTTGTGTCGAGCCTCGTGCTGCAATATGAAAATAAATATATTGGGCATGTGTCGGGGCTCGACAATGCATCAAAAAAACTGTTGCTCCAGTTTATGCATGACCACCCGGGAGATTGCCCCTTCCCTTCGCTTTCGCAAGGCATGAAGAAATCCGACGTAGTCTGGCTTGCCGTACATTTCCCATGCAGGGTGACCGCACTCGAGTTTACGGATACGGGCCTGCTTCGCCAACCGAAACTGCTAGGTTTCGGTGCGGGAGACGGCGAGGTTTAGCGCTGATGAAAAGTTTAATCGGACGATTAAAGAGGAGGTTGCCCCACAAGGTCATACTACTTGCGGGACAACCTCCTCTTACACTTTTCCGCCCAAACCCGACAAATACCCCACTATGCGTCGATTCAGTAAAGATAGCGCTAGAATCTAGACCTATTTTCAACAAACATGAGCTTTTCAAGGAAATAGGACTAAAAAGTAGGCTTATTTCTACTCGCAACCCGCCAAATGCCCCACTATGCGTCGATTCAGTAAAAATAGCGCTAGAATCTAGACCTGTTTTCAACAAACTTGAGCTTTTCGCGGAAATAGGTCTAGAAAATTGTGTTATTTCCACTCATAACCCGCCAAATGCCCCACTATACGTTGATTCAGTAAAAATAGCGCTAGAATCTAGACCTATTTTCAACAAACTTGAGCTAGTCGCAGAAATAGGACTAGAAAATAGGCTTATATCCACTCATAACCCACCAAATACACCACTATGCGTCGATTCAGTAAAAATAGCGCTAGAAACTAGACCTATTTTCAACAAACATCAGCTTTTCGCGGAAATAGAACTAGAACCTAGGCTTATTTCCACTCATAACCCGCCAAATGCCCGACTATACGTCGATTCAATAAAAATAGCGCTAGAATCTAGACCTATTTTCAACAAACATTAGCTTTTCGCGGAAATAGGTCTAGAAAATAGTCTTATTTTGAATGACAGACTTCCACCTGTGCTTCATGCGCATGCGTCCACTAAACTAACTAGAGCCACACCGATACCACAAAGCAACTTCCCAATCCAGCTACTCCTTAAGTCCTTCATATATCGCGTGGAGCAAACGGTGCGTTTCATCGCAGCTGTATTCCCAGAACATTACGCCGCCAAGCTCACTCGCCTTAACATACTCGCATTTATGATGCAGCGATTGTTCGTCGTCATAGGAGATAAAGCTGCTTCCGTCGTAGAGGTATGGCGCCTTCGCTTCGTCGTCCCAATATCGAACATAATTGTTTTTATTGATGTATTCCGCTGCAAGCTTGGTGAAATCTGGTCCATATCCGCCTGTGCTGCCCGCCATTTGATGAAGCCCATTTGCGCGATTAGGAACGTTATGCCAAACCCGAGTATAAAACGCCGCGCCTATAACGATCTTTTCCTTCGGCACGCCTGCTCGGATGAACAAATTAACGGATGCATCCGTACTGATGCGGAATAAATCTCCGGTTGGTGTATACAGATTCGTATGATGCCCCGTTAAAATTTGAAATCCACCGCGCATATCGTAGGTCATCAGCTGAACAAAATCCAAGTATTGCTGGACTTGATCCATTTCTGTACCGTCTACATAATATTGGTCCGCGCCTGCCGCAATCGTAAGCAAATAATGTTTTCCGTCACTTGCGCCCTTCTCGTCCAAAGCTTCGCGGATGGTTTTGAGCAGCAGAGTGAAATTGGTCTTATCATCTGGACTCGACGCTATGCCCGCTTCACCATAACAAGGATACTCCCAATCGAGATCGACTCCATCAAATGGATAGTTGGTTAATACACGAACCGCCGAATCTGCGAAGCGGCTTCTCCCTTCAGCAGTAGATGCAGCTTCAGAAAACCCGCCTGCGCTCCAACCGCCAACAGACAATAATATGGTCAGCTCTGGATGCTCGTGTTTAATCTTGCGAAGAACATCAATATGCTGCAAATGCTCTGTAATAATTTCATCATTGCGCACATGGCCAAATGCCACATTCAAATGGGTAAGCTTCGTTAAATCTTCACGCGTCATGTCTGGAAGCTTTGAATCTGATGCATAACCCGCCACAATATATTTTCGACTTGCCATTACGTATCACTCCGTTTCGTTGGTTGCTGCCATATGCTAGTGAGAATCTGCAATGCTTCTTTCCCTGTACCGATCTTGTATCCTGATGCTGTATAACGAATTTGATCTTGGCCATCCAGTACGAGCAGATGCGGGAAACCCGCTTCGCTAGCTGGCGGCACTGCTATAAAGTCCGGCAAAGACGCGTAAGTGGAATCACGAACAAACACGGTACGCGAAGGCAACCCCTTATAACGAGAAGGATCAAAAGATGCCGTCCATTCGGAATCACCTACGACAAGCACAATCGGCGCTCCAAGTTCGGTCAACGGCTCAGCAAGCTCGCTGAGTTCACGGAATAAATGTTTGGTAGGCTCGCGCTCCGGCTCCAGCCAAGCAACAATTGCCCCATTCATGCCGATAAGCTCACCAATCGATTGGTCTGAACCATCGAGCATCGTAAACGTATCGTTTCTGTTTAGCGCCCCGAGTACTGGAATACCTTGCTTCGCACTTCGGAAAGTCAGCGGAATATCCATTTGTTCTCCTGCACGCAACTCGAAATAGGTAAAGCGAACGCATGCGGTACCATCTTTTAACCGAATACCTGTGGTCAATCGATAGCTGCCTTGCGCAAGCTCGAACAGCTCATCGTAAACATCAGATTTACCATTAGGGTAAACTAGCGTTTTATATATGCCGTTCTCCAGCCGGGCGAACGTGAAGTTCTCAGAGTACGAAGCTGCCTTAGCTTCATCGGATGACTCGTTATCTTTAAGAAGCCGCAGCTTGCCGTTTACCTTCTGCTCCAATTGCTGCAACGCTCGATTTGCAAATAATGCATCCTGCCAGCCAACGTTAGCCATCGCCATGTATTGCGGCTTTTGCTCACTTGGATGCAGACGTGCTGGAATGCCTATGCTACGGCAGATCGCCACAAACATAATATTGAGAGAAGCCTGATCCCCTTTCTTGATCTTAAAGGTTCCAACTGGGTTGCCTCTGCCCTTCAGATTAGGAAGATCCTCCCACAACGACCACTCTGAATCCAGATGGCGTACAAGCTCAGCTGTATTTTGCCGGTACAATGCCACTTGTGCTTCAGTGAACACCTCTTGGAAAAAATGCTTATAAGGTACGATCATTTCATATAACACTCGCGGACAAAGGATATACCGCGAGAAGATGTCTTCGGGAAGCTCACCGCGCTGTGTCAGAGAACCGATTAGATGATCGTCAAGCTCCTTGCGGAACGTATCGGAAAGATCCTTCTCGTTCAAGCTCTCCAGCAGCTTAAGCGGCCATTCTCCAAATTCAGCAGAGCGTTCCTGCAAGAAAGCTGCGATCTCGCGGCTATTTCCCCGTGCCTTGCGCAGCACATCCCACACTCGCTCCTGCGGAAGACCAGCAGCCGCGGCAATATCCGACGCCTGCGCTTCGCTTAGGAATGTTTGTTCATAGCCGCTGCGGATGCCCGTGCCTTCTTCCAGGCGGCTATTATGCCGCTGAACCTTCTCCTCGGAAAGCACATCGAGAGCTTTGCCATTACGTTCAGGAGGTGGAACCATATCAAAGTCAGTTATCCCTTCGGGCTGCTGCACTTGATCCAGAACGATCTCGAAGCGCACACGATCACTAACTGTAACCTTCTTTTCTCCCCACTTGCCATCCATCACAGCACGAATCAACAGATCTCCGTAGCCTGTCTTAAACGCAGCCTCACCCAGTTCGTTTGTCTTCAGCTCAGCAATCGGATAAAATTCAGCCATATTATAGAGCTCAAAATAAACATTCGCGCCGCTGACCGGTTCGTTCAGCTCATCCTTCACAGCGACAGTAATGCTTCGAGTAGGCGCATAACCCTCAAGCAAATTAATTTCTGTAAACCAATTATCCGCAAGCGTAATATCCTCAGGGCCCGGGTAATTTGCGAATACCCGAGTATTGATCAGCATTGCCCGCCGCGCTGGAGGAGTGAACCAGCCTTGATCAAGGCGAGCTTCCGGCTCACAGGCGCCGATATAGTGCCACTGCCCGTCAGCCCAAGCTTCTACCCAAGCATGGTTATCGTCACAATGCGCCCAGCGCGGGGTGTACACTTGGCGAGCAGGAATGCCAATGCTCCGAAGCGCTGCAACAGCAAGTGTCGATTCCTCACCACACCGGCCTCGAGCATTTCGAATCATCGTAAGCGGCGAGATCGTCCGCAGATCGCTGCCAATGTAGTTCGCCTTCTCATGGCACCAGTAGTTCGTCTCCAGAATCGCATCCTCCATCGACAAATGCGCAGTACGCTCCGCCAGTTCACTGTACAAGATACCGCGTGAATCCTCGATGTTTTCCGTGTTCACACGGTAGGGCAACACAAAATGCAGGAAGAGATGATCCGGCACCCGTTTCCCCCAAGGCACTTTTCCCCGAATGTCCAGCGTCTGCCGCACATGGCTTAGAAATAACGTACCGTCATAATCAGCCATATCATTTACAGGCATATAGGCGTACAAATATTTAAGCGCCCATGTCTCTTCATCCGTTAGCGGCTGCTGAAAAATATCAAACAGCTCATGCTCTCTCGCCTTAGCAAGCAGCTGCTTCTCACGAAACTTGCGTTCAATCAGCTCCATCGACGCTTGCTCTAATGAGAATACAGAGGTTTGCAATGTCATGCGTACTCACTCCTTCCATAGCTTTCCGTCTTGCCTAATGCAGAAGCTCGACTTCCCGTCGCTAGACGGCGTTGTGATTTGGAACATGGAGCGGGTCGTCTCAATGGCAGGCAATATGCTCCACTGCTCTCCGCCATGCATCAGCGATTCCGCATCAGCAGTAAATTCACCGTGACTTGCAAAGTAATTGCGCTCACGATAATAGAGCTTGCGCAGCTCCCACTTTATGCGTTCATCCGGCGGCTGTGCGAACGAATCAGGACCATCTTCCCCTGCAAACATGACATAACCCCATAGCTCAGGATAATGCATATTAACAAGTCCCATCGGAGACCATACCCAGTTGTCCTCTGGATAGGATTTGCCCGTATCCGGGTTGATGATCTTGCGGTATTCGCCATCCTTCACTTCAACGCGCCATTCAACGCGGGAGAAATTGACGCGCCAAAACTCGCCATTTACTGGCGCTCTGCCTTCAGGCGCGCATTCGCGCAAGCTTTTCCAAGGCATCGCTACTTCAATGCTCCACTTCCGATTCGCTGCTTCCGGCCGATTCAGCTCGCCGTCAATATGTACAGCTGTCTGAAGCCCGCTAATGTCCCAGCCGTTAATCGGCGGACCACCGTCACGGTATGGCTTAACCAGCAGCAGATCCCACACGGTGTTCAGCGCGTTAATTTCAAACTCATAATAATTGTGGCTGTCGCCATCGGGATCAATAAATATTTCAAAATCATTATCATAAAAAATGACCGAATCCCGCTCCGTCAATGTCGCCCAAATCTCGTCTTCAATCAATTCTGCCGCAAAATAGAAATAGTCGTCATCCCACAGCATTTTCACGCGGGTCTGCTTCGCAGGTTTTGGCCGAAGATCGCCTTCGATATCTACAAAATCGTCCGTCCAGTCCGCTGCTGCCCAGAACGGCTTATCTACTCGCCCGTCAAGAATGAGCGGCTCCGCCGCGCGGCGACATACATAATGTTTGGGTGCATATTCGATGTTCGGCTCCTGCAATCCGCTTAAATTCATGTTATCCCTCCGTTTGAATTACTATGAATCTTTGAAAACGATGAAGCTCGCTTAAAGTACACATTCATGCCAGAAGCGGCGCAGGTTGTCCATCGCAATGCGGGAGGCGGATTTGCACTCTTCCATGCCTTCGAATTCGATCGTCATATAACCATCGTAACCCGATTCCTTAATAAGCTTGACGATTTTACGGATCTCAATATCCCCTTGACCTACAATCGCCCCGCGCAGGTAGTTGCCGTTCGAGGTCAAAAACCAATCACCGTCACCCGGATGCTGATCATATGGACGGAAGTAGAAATCTTTGAAATGGATAAGCGATGCATAAGGCAAGTTTTTCTTAACGCCGATGATCGAATTCTCATCTACGCACATAAAGTTGCCAATATCGAGAGTCGTCTTGAAATTCGGCCGGTCTACCGCATAAAGAACACGTTGAACCCGGTCGCTGGACTGTACGCTGAAGCCATGATTCTCTATCGTCGTTGTAATGCCGTATTGCGCGGCATAGTCCGCGATGAGCTGGCTGCCCTTCACCATGAGATGAAGGTTCTCCTCGAACCACTGAATCGTCATCTTCTCCGGCGGAATGGTGAAGGCGGTTACATCATGCCGCATATGATTCATGCCGAGTCGATGCACAAGATCAACATGCAGCTTGACCCGCGCGACCTCCTCTTCAAACAATTGCTCCGTATCCTGCACGAAGTTCGCCGGCATCGAATAGTTGGAGAGGGCAATGCCAACCTCCTTTGCTTTCTCGCGTACAGCATCCGCCAGCTCAGGGTTGTCAACGAGCGTATAGCCATATGGAACAATCTCCATATGCTCGCCGCCGTTATCGGCTATCCAAGAGATGGCATCAAGAATGCTCATCTCTCCCGATTTTATGGCGCTTAGCAAGCTGTAAGAACTTAATCCAATTTTCATCGTTTCTTCCTCCTAAGTAGACAGATCACTTGATTAGTTATGCGTTACAACTGCGCCTGAACCACCATACATATCAAGCTCCTCATCAAATTCCAGCTTAAGCACGGTCACTTGCTTGTGAGTGTCTTCCGCTGTCAGATGAATCCATGTCGTCCCCGGAATATTGAACCACGGCACCCCGCCATGAATTTCATGCGTAAGCTCTTTGCCGGAATGCAGCACCGTAATCTTTTTGACCTTGTTGCATAATCCCTTTAGGCATACATTCTCTTTCGGATCATCATACACAAACAGATACAATGACTTTTTATCTTTGGATATGGTGCTGCCGCCCAAATAATAGCGGGTCATAATGCCTTCATCAGTCCCAAACACCGCTTCTTCGTGCGTTCGAATCCATTCGCCTAATCCCAGCAAAATATCCTCTTGCCGTTTATCTACCGTTCCATCCTCCATCGGCCCGATATCAAGCAGCATGTTGCCTCCCAAGGTAATGCAATCACAGAACATTCGAATGATTTGATTTAATGATTTATATTTATCGTCCGTCGGCACATACCCCCACGAACTATTAATGGTTGTGCAAAACTCCCAAGGCCCCTCCGGCCGCGTTATCGGAATCCCTTGCTCCGGTGTCTTGTAATCCCCGTAACCTTGCAGGCGCGAGTTGATAATAATGTCTGGGTTAAACGATTGCAGATATTGCTTGAATTCGGGCAAATTCCACTGCTCAGCGCTGCGTTCCCAATCGCCGTCGAACCAAAGAAGATCAACCTTCCCATAGTTCGTTAAAACCTCCCGCAGCTGATCATTGTTAAACTTCAGAAAAGCATTCCACTTTTCTTCATCCTGAACACCATCTATCGGGCTCGAAAATTTGTTAACCTTAGACAAGTCATCCGGCACCTTGCCGCCTTCAAACACAGATGGATAATCGGGATGCGACCAGTCGATAAGTGAATAATACATCCCAAGTCGAATCCCTCTTTTCGTGACGGCTTCCGCATATTCCTTGATCAGATCCCGCTTTGCCGGCGTTTTTTTCACAACGCTAAGGTCACTGTACTGTGTATCAAACAATGCTACGCCATCGTGGTGCTTGGTCGTAAGCACTGCGTACTTCGCTCCCGATTGCTCAATTAAATCAGCCCATTTGTCCGCATCGAACTTCGAAGCCGTAAAGCCGTCCAATTGTTTCATATAATCGTCATAGCTCATTCTTCCGTTATAGAACGACCATGACTCCGATACACCATCTACTGCATAAATACCATAATGTATAAAAATACCTAGCTTAGCTTCCTTAAACCATTGCTGCATAGCAGACTACCCCTCTCGATTAACGAATCCGAAACACATGCGCGATTGGTGCTTGTTCTGAGTATTCATTCACTGGCAAACGGACAATAATGCCGTTTTCTGCTTGGCTGTACTGCAAATGGTCTTGTCCACCTACGAGATCAATCTGGCTGAAAGACTTCTGTATAGGGAGGTATAATTCCTCTTTCACAGCTTCTTTTTCATCCTTGTACAAATAAAAGGCATAAGCCGTATCTCCTTTTCTCGTAAAGTGGCAATTGTCAGCAGAAAAAGGCTCACAAATTCGTGTTCCATAGATTGCCTCACCATAAACCTTCAACCAATCGCCCATCCCTTTGATACGGCTAATGGCTGTAGTCGACAACCTGCCGTCAGGCTGTGGACCAACATTCAATGCCAGGTTTCCGCCTTTCGCAACGATTTCAACGAGCAGATGGATCAGCTGTCGAACCGTCTTGTACTTGTCCTCATAACGGAAGGAGAATGAGGTGCCCATTGTAATACAGCTCTCCCAAGGCACGTTAAGCGGACGCTCAGGCAATGTCTGCTCTGGTGTTATGACATTTTCATAAGGGCCGCCGACCGTGCGGTCAGCCGAGAGCAGCCAAGGCTGAATTTCCCGCGCCTTCTCAACCACCTCGCCTAATCGGATGTTTTGATCGCGGTAATCGTTAACCCAACCTGCATCGAGCCATAACATATCGATGCGGCCATATTTCGTCATCAACTCCATAATTTGCGCATGGGTGAACTGCACGAATTGCTCCCACAAATGTGGATATTGCTTCGGGTCATAGGAAGGCCCCCGCGCGGTAAACGACCCACGCTCCATGCCTGGCGCCCAGTAATATGGCGTATGCCAATCTGCCTTCGAGAAGTATGCTGATATAGCTAAGCCCTTTGCGCGGAAAGCATCAAACAGCTGCTTGCAAATATCGGCGTACTTATGCGAATGGAAAGGACAATCAGGGCTCGTAATCCGGTAATCCGTCGTATGGGTATCCCACATGCAGAAGCCATCATGATGCTTGGTTGTAAAATTCAAATACTTAAAGCCATTCTCCGCAGCAAGATCTGCCCATAGCTCAGGCTGAAAGCGAAGCGGGTTAAAGGTTTTGTTTAGCCCAAAATACTGCCGCTTCAATTCCTCTGCGTCTACATTCCAATCGATGCCATCGCGTGACCATTCCTCATCCTTGTCACTCAGCGCCCATGATTCAACTACACCTAACTGTGAATAAGGCCCCCAGTGCATCATAAGGCCCAGCTTCTGATCCTTGAACCACTCTAGCCGCTCCTGCAGAAGCGGGTCCTCTGGCTTCACCCATTGCTCTTCACTGCTGTAATTGTGGACACCCTGCTCAACAACTTGCTCTAGTTCTTCTGTCGTCTTTATTTCGCTCATGGTTACCTCCAAGTATAGTAGGACTTTTGTAAGCGGTACGTTCATTGCCTTCTTCTGCTCTATGTCCAAATTGTAAATTTGTTGCTATGATTAGTAGCGACGAAAAGGATTGATCGATCATAGGGGGCAGACGATATGAAACGAAACTACTTCAAATCCAAACTGTTTTTAAAATACATCTGGTYCTACTTGTTTATTTTGCTTATCCCATTAGTACTTATGACGATATTTATCTATCAAAACGCAGTGTCCAATCTACGTACTGAAATTGAGCAATCTCGCCTCGGCCAGCTCACGCAAGCCAAAGTTATTGTTGACGGCCGGATGAAGGAGCTAAGTGAAATTGCTTCACGCGTCTCGTATGACAAGAGGCTGACTCCGTTTCGGGTTCACGATTCTTATTACAGCGGTGAAGCGATACAAGCACTGGATCAATACAAAGCGACCAGCTCTATCATTAGCGAGATGTTCTTGTATTTTCACAAGGATGAAAATATTTATTCCGCGAAGGGTCTATCGAGCATGGATGTATTCRCAAACACCTTTACCTTTCACAATTGGAGCAAAGACACTATTTTTCAAGATTTGAATATGGTTAAATATCCAACGATGCGTCCAGCTGACACCGTAGTCCTAAGCGCTAATTTGCAGGATTCTATGCTCGCTTATCTTGTTCCCATTACGCCGTACAACCCTAATCCACATGGAACGATTATGTATCTAATTAAAGAATCAGAGCTTACGAGTTTAATTGATTCTATTCTAGGCAATTATCAAGGCTTGACTTATATTTTGGACAACAAAGGTCAAATTCTAGTAGACAATCGCCAGGGAGAAGCCTTAACGAATGCAGAGGCGCAGTCTCTATATAGTCTCGCGCCAGGCATTCACGATAAAACCTTAAATGGCAAGCCGCATTCCATCGTATCCGTAAAATCGGAAAATAATGGATGGACTTATGTCACCGTCATGCCAAGTTCCCAGTTTCTTAGCAGCGTAGTGCATGTCCGCAGCTTCATCGTCATGCTGTTCCTCATCGTTGTGGTCGTTGGAGCGGCGATTGCCCTCGTGCTTGCTAGAATGCAATACCTGCCGATTTCTACGCTTGTAGAGTTCGCAAATTCCAAATCCAAGCCGAAGCATTCCGCTGATCAATCAACCGAAAACGGGAACGAGCTTGATCGAATACGAACAGCGCTGCAGCAATACAGCTCGCGAGTTGATCTTCAAGAGCCATACGCTCGCAATCACTTTTTGTCCATGCTCCTGAAATATGGGAATGCGCAAAGTCTTTCACCAGAGCTGCAAGAGGCCTTCGATCTTCATTTCGACCAATCTCATCACTTTGTTATGGTGATTGGATGGGATGAAATCGAAGATACGCAAGAAGAACGACAGGAGCGGCAAGAAATGATAGAGCTGCTCTCCCAAATCGAATTCCCGGAGCTGGCTGCTCATGCCTATGGCGTAGAGCTCCCTCAGCTGGATCAGCTTGCACTCATTATCAGCTTTAATAGGGATCAAGCCGAGCAGGAATTGGTTCCTGTGCGCCACATTGCTGAAGCGGTGCTCTACACGATACTAGAGACGTTTGATGTTACGCCTACGATTGGCGTTGGAACCTGCTATTCAAGCCCTGACCAGCTGAATCAGTCCTTTATTGAAGCTTGCTCAGCTTTTGAACTGCAAGCGACAAGCGGTCATGGCACGATCACTTATTTCGAGAAGCTGCAAGATACACCGGATCATACCTTTTGGATACCGAATAATTCATTGCTCAAGCTTTCTCAAAGCTTAAAGCAAGGAAGCTATGATGTAGCTGCACAAATGATCAGCCCATCGATCCGCAGCCTGCAATCATCCGAGCTGTCTGCCCTGCTCAAACGCTGCATATGCTTTGACATTTTGAATACGATGCTAAAAACCGCATCCGAGCTTGGCATTCAAAATGTGATTCAAGACATGGCTCCTAATATGATTTACAGCCATTCCTTGGATGAAATTGAGACTGGCTTTCTGAATCTCGCCTCCCGAATCTGCAATCAAGTGGAGCGCAACAATCAGAAGGAGGAGCAATCACAGATTGATCGGATCGTCTCCTACATCGATGAGCATTTTAGAGATCATACGCTCAGTCTAGAAACGATTGCATATGAGTATGCCATCTCGCCATCACATGTGAGCCGTTCATTTAAGGAAAAGATGGGACTTAACTTCATCCAATACATTTGGCAAAAAAGAATGGAAGAGGTTATGCATCATCTGAAAACGACAAACGCACCGCTTAAGGACATCATTATTCAAGTCGGCTATTTGGATACGCCTAACTTTATACGCAAATTTAAGAAAGAAACCGGCTATACGCCTGGTCAATATCGCAAGCAATTCTGGGAGAACGAACAGGCGCAATTGCTTTCTGATTCAGATGATGAATAATAAACAAAACCCGGTCAGCATTTCGCATGACCGGGTTTTTGCTGTTTCTGGGTTCATGCTCTTGTTCGTTTATTTATCTGTCAATTATCTGTCGTATGCGCTTTGGTAAAGCTCAGCAATCCGATTTCCGCCCATTTTTTTAATTTGCTCTAAATACTTGTCCCAATTGGAGAGCGGCTCCTGGCCCGTTACGAACTTCGCTTCCATCTGTGTAACGTAAGTGTTCAGATCAGATAACAAAGCAGAAGCCTCAGTTTGCTCTTCATTTGTCAAATAAACGTTAGGGTAAGGCGGTTTTGCGATTGGTGTAAGTTTCTCTGCATTTTGCTTATCGATCCATAGATCGAATTCGCTACGAAGGCCTACGGCAACATCGCTTGAGTTCATACCCGGCGTTAGAATACCATAGTTTGGTGTCATCGTTCCGCGGTATTCTTCACGGTCGATGCCGCCTGGAACAGGAAGCCATTCCTTTTCATGCGTTTCCTTGTTTTTATATTTCCACAGAAGGTTCTCAGGACCTTGATTGAACAAGGTAGCGCCCTCATAGCTGTATAGGTAATCTACCCAACGCATAGTTGCCTCTGGAGCCGGATTGCTGCTTGTGATGGCGAAGGTACCATTCGCTGAAATACCAGGGTGCTTGCCATAGACAGGAGAATCAGCAATTTCACTTTTCACTGGCGTCATCAACGGGTTGTCTTCGCTTGGTTCGCCGCCTAGCGTAAAGTAAGGGTAATAGTCGTTGAACAAAGCAATTTGATTGTTTTTCCCTTTTGCTTTCTTCTGTTCACCTGTTTGCGAGAAGGTCTCGTGGTCCAGCAATTCCTCTTTCCATAGACGGTTGAGGAACGTTAAATATCCTTTGTAACCCTCTTCTTGTGGCGTGTAATGTACTTTGCCATCCTTATCGGCATAAACGACCTCATCATAAATGCCCCAGAAACCGAGGAAGTACATGCGCAAATCGTTCAGTTTGTCGGATGTGAGCGGAATTTCATCCTGCTTACCGTTTCCATTCGGGTCTTCAGTCTTAACACGCTTCAGATAGGCGTACAGCTCTTCTGTTGTCTTAGGCTCTGTTGCCCCAAGAGTTTTCAAGAACTTGCCGTTGTACCACATCGGACCGCGGTACCAGACTGCTGCTAAGTCAACGTTCGGCAGCGCATAAATATGTCCATCTGGCGTGGTGAACGACTTGCGGATGTCCGGATTATCATCAAAGATCTTTTTAATATTTGGCGCGTAGCCTTCATCAATATATTTTTCAAGAGGAATAAGAACACCTTGAGTTCCGTAAGTGACTTGTTCTGCAGGTTTCAGATCCGCTGCATAGAACATATCCGGCAAATCTCCGCTTGCAAATACTAGATTTTTCTTGGTCGCAAAGCTGTCGATCGGGGCGTTCTGGTATTCCAGCTTAATGCCTGTCAGTTTCTCCATCTCTTGTAGTACAGGCATTTTGTTCCAGTCAGCAACGCCAACGTCCTGTGACATCATCTTCAAGGTAATCGGTTTACTGACAACCGGAAACCCTTCTTTGTTAACCCCGTCAGCCGTATTGGACGCGGACGTTTTGGAACCTGTATTGCTGCTATTCGTTTTCTCCTCATTGTTCGGCGAACCACATGCCGCTAATACGGAAGCAAGTAGCGTAATGCTGAGTAACAAAGATGATGCTTTTTTTAGCTTTTTCATCCTAAACCCTCTCCCTTTTTTAAAATTATTTATGAGCAAAATCAGCCCTTAACGGAACCAATCATGACACCTTGCACAAAGTAACGCTGAAGAAATGGATAAACGGCGATAATCGGTGCTGTCGCAACGATAATAACAGCGTATTTGACCAGCGCAGCGATTTCAGCTTTGTTATTAAGAGCTGATGCTGATGAAGCATCAATTACGCCCCCGCCCTGAGCCGACATCTCCTGCAACACAAGAATTTGCCGCAGCACGAGCTGCAAAGGATATTTTGCGGCATCATTCAAATAGATGAGTGCCGAGAAGTAGCTGTTCCAGTTGCCAACACCATAGAACAAAGCCATAACGGCAATGATTGGCATTGACAGCGGCAAAATGATTTTGACGAACAGCCGCAGGTTGGTGCACCCGTCAATTTGGGCAGCCTCTTGCAGTTCTTTTGGTATAGAGGATTGAAAAAACGTGCGCGCTACAATGATGTTCCAGATTGAAGCGGCCGAAGGAATGACGATCGCCCATATCGTATTCACCATTCCGAGTTCCTTGATGAGCAAGTAACTTGGTACGAGCCCTCCTCCAAAAAACATCGTGACGAGGAACATCCCCATAAAAAAGTTTCGTCCCATAAAGTCTTTGCGGCTTAGAGCGTAGGCAGCAGGCAGCGTAACGAATAAATTGATCGACGTACCTACTACCGTATAAAGAATGGTGTTGCCGTAACCTGTCCATATGCTGGAGTTTTGGAACACCCTCTTATAACCTTCAAACGTAATGCCTTTTGGCCACAGCCACATCTCGCCGGAACCCACCAATTTCGGATCGCTTATCGAAGCGCTAATCATATAAATGACAGGATAGGCGACTACAATAAAAGCGAGAAATACATAAATATAGTTGCATATCAGAAACACTTTATCTCTTCCGGACTCTTTAACGGCGGAAATCATCGGTCATACCCCCTTCTTCTACCACAGGCTGTTTTCGTTGGTGCGTCTTACGATCTGATTGACAAGCACTAAAATAATGGCGTTAATGACGGAATTGAACAGGCCGATCGCCGTCGAGAAGCTATACTGGGCATCGACAAGCCCTGATCGGTATACGAAGGTTGAAATGACATCGGATGCTCCCATGTTAAGCGAGTTTTGGAGCAGCAATATCTTCTCAAATCCAACCCCAAGCAAGCTTCCCATGTTCAGAATTAAAAGAATGGTCATCGTAGGGATAATCGTCGGAATGTTAATATGAAGCACCCGTTGGAAGCGTGAAGCTCCGTCTATAATGGCTGCCTCATGCAGACCCGGGTCTACTCCTGAAAGCGCAGCCAAATATATGATTGTTCCCCATCCTGCGCTTTGCCAAACACCAGAGAATACGTACATCGTCTTAAACCACTTCGGGTCCGTCAAGAAATCTGGAGCATCAAATCCAAGCCACTCAATAAGATGTGTCACTATTCCCGATGAAGGCGACAAGAACGTAATGATCATGCCTGCCATAACAACGACTGAAATGAAATGCGGCGCATAAGTGACGGTCTGAGCCATTTTCTTGAAGGAACCACCCTTCAGCTCATTGAAGGCAAGCGCCAGTATAATCGGTATCGGAAACCCAATAGCGAGTTCATACAGGCTAATACTTAACGTGTTCCATATCAAGTCCCAAAAGTAATAAGAATGAAAAAATCGGACAAAATGGTCGAAACCGACCCAAGGGCTTCCGAAAATCCCTTTCGTTGGTATGAAGTTCTTAAATGCGATTTGTATGCCGTACATCGGACCGTAAGAGAAGATTAGAAAGTAGAAAAATGCGGGTGCAATGAATAAGTACAATTCCCAATTTTGAAGGAGTCTTTTCCACATTCTGCTCTTCTCTTTCGTCGGTTCCGGAAGCATATTTGGTGCGTTCATTGGACTTGCTTCCTGCATAAAATCACTCCTTTCCCGTTTCGTTATAATTGCTTTTGTTTGGTGATTAGCGACAGGAATTTCGGAAATGCTATCGCTTACATTCACAACAATACGGAACATAACAATTCTCGTAAATATGTCATTTCCCGTATCGCATGATAGCGCTTTATATTTATGAGGAAACATCAATTCGCGAACTACTGCGACTATTCAGATAACTTCTCAAATGTGTCATTTTTGTTGATAAATCGCCTATTTATCGGCAACCGCAAGATTTACCAATCGATTTTCGCCCCCCATACAAGCCCAAACCCCCTCAAAGAGTGGTCTATTCAAGAATAACATGTATGCGTTTTCATTGTTTCTAAGCCCATTGATCCTTTTTCTTATTGCAGTTGCCGATTTAGAGAATTTCCTATCGTTCAATTGCAAAAAAAAAGAGCATCCGCATCTGCACGCAGCTACTCTTCCATTGCCATTTCAGCATCACTTATCGTTATCTTTTTTCTCATTGCTTGAAACAAATTTCTTTCTGTTCATTGCTCCCCATGAATGACGGCCTCTTCTAAAATTAAAAATACCTTCAACACGGAACAGAACAGTAAGCTGACGATAACCTAAGTTCTCCAACACGCCGAACAGCACAAGCAGCAAAGTTTCTTTAAGCGAGCTGTATTTGCGAAATGTAATTTGCTCAAGTAAGATGCTGCCCATTGATAAAGTAGTACCGAGTAAAAACGCGATAACAAAAAAAGTAATAAAGCTGTCAAATGCAAGCAAGCCAAATAAATAGGCAAGTGGGATAAAGATATAGCCGAGTGCCTCAACAATTGGCCCGATTAATTCGAATATCCAATAATAAGGCAGTGTCACCATGCCAATCTTGCCGTATTTCGGATTAAAGAGCATTCTCCTATAGCTTATCAGCGTATCAAAAAGACCAATTTGCCATCTTCTCCGCTGGCTTCTT
Organism: Paenibacillus sp. 01T424; assembly: GCF_056398745.1. NCBI lineage: Bacteria > Bacillati > Bacillota > Bacilli > Caryophanales > Paenibacillaceae > Paenibacillus > Paenibacillus sp. 01T424. The sequence continues at coordinate 56,560 of NZ_JBFTPZ010000010.1, forward strand.
AGATCCTTCATTGTTTCTGGAGCTTGAGTCCAGCAAATCGGGTCCGCTAGAAATTGTATTTTGTACTTTCTCTTCTGGTCTTTCATCGCCTTATGAAGTCTAACGATAATATCCATGTCTTCACCGATCGTATTCACTTTGTACCCGCCGCACTCAATAACGACCCTCTTATTAAACGCACCGAATGCACCGGAAATAATGAGTATGGAATTAAGCTTGCTGAAGCTCGTACGGCCAGTCAAGAAAGCTCGGAAATACTCTATAATCTGAAATTTCGCCATATTGCTTTTCGGAATATTCATCTCCATAAGCTTGCCGTCTTTAATGATCGAGCCATTGGCAATTCTGACGATCCCTCCAACAGCAATCGTTTCGGGATTTTCCACAAATAACATCGTGAGCTTGATAAGGGCATCATTTTCCAAGATGGAATCGGCATCGATGCATGCAAAAATAGGATAGACAGACACATTAATGCCCGCATTAAGAGCGTCCGCTTTGCCGCCGTTTATTTTATCGACAAATATTAATCGCTCGTACTGGTTGCTCCGGTAAATGCCAGCTACTTCATTCGTAGGCAAGCTCTGCATAATGGGCTGGTTTACCTTTTTTAAATTGAACTCGTTTATGATCTTTTCTTTTGTGAAATCGGTAGAGCCGTCATTCACAATAATAATCTCATACTCAAAATAATTTAAAGCGAGCAGCGATTTAATATTATCAACTATCGTTTTCTCCTCGTTGTACGCAGGGACAATGATAGAAATCGGGATCATATTTTTTGAATCAATGTATCTTTTATAATCCGAAGCTTTCATTTTTCGTAAATAACTAAACATATCTAGCGAAGCGATCAGCATTTGCCCATTATAAAAGATGTTTATTCCAATCGTATACAGCATACAAAACTCGCTGAAATAAATAATAAACATTCTGAGAATATACATGTTGTTAAAAACCATCCTCGTTTTTCTAAGTTGTCATTAGGAAGTCATTTCGATCACACTAATCACGGCATCCCGAGCAAATTTATCGTCTCCATCGATGATCCTTGAAGCGTAAGCAATACCTCCAGGAATGAGAACAAGTGCACTGGCGGCATGATGTCTTACCCACCACACACTGTCGCCTGTTGTTTTCCCTAAATCCGCTAAACTATTTTTGGTCCCAATCTTCTCAAGGCCTTTAGCAGCAGCAGCTCTAACCTCCCAATCATGATCATCAAGCTTGGTTAGCATAGATGCTTCATAATCTGGATTATTCAGCTCGCTCAGCGCTCTTATCGATGCGATTCTAAGATTCTTATCCTCACTATTCAAATACTTAATATAATGCTCGCTTAAGCCTTCAATACTGTAATCAGCAACCGCTTTTATTAGAATGCCCTTCATATAGTCATCACTTCTATCAATTGTTTGTCGAAACAGCTCTTCCTTTGAGCCGTCAAAAGCAGAAATAATTTCAATAATAGCTCTATGAGACAAGTTCATATTTTGGGAGTCATAGGTTAGAACATGAACTAGCCCCTCCAAATCACCAAGCTTCGCAAGAGCCAGCATCATATTATAAATCACATCATTATTTTTGCTTGAAATAAGCGTAAGGATAGATGCCGTTGTATCTCTGAGCTGCAATTCCCCAAGATGCCGACAGGCTAAGGACTGAATATGAACGCTGTTTGATTGCAGTCTTTTGAGCAGAAAAGCTTTCGTTCCCGTTAATTCGTATATGTTCATCAACTGATCATGATGAGTATGGATAAAATCAGCATCGTGGTTAATGACGATATTAATGAACAGCTCTTTTTTTCTAGCACTTTTTCCGACGATTTTGTTCAGTTTTTGCACGATCGTTCGTTTATTTTTATTTTCAGTGTAAAAGTAGGATGTGAATACTTCTTCCAGCTGCTTCTTCAATTGGTTAGTCGCGGACTCGCTAAAGTAACGAAAAAACCAAATGACGATAATCGATATGAAAAAAAATGAAAATAACGCTGATGAAATGAGCAGCAAATATGATGCTTCTTTTGTCATATATCCTCCTGCGCAAAAAGTTGTTTAAGCATGTCGTAGCTTTTCTTATTGCGAGATACGTATTCGGGTTTCGTCCATGTATTCCATGTAAAGGTTCGGTAGCCGGATGACGTAACGCTTTCGGGAAATTGATAATCGACCTTCTGCGTTTTTTTATCCATAATAACGAGTGAAGCGACTATGCCATCCGTCATTCGTACAGCAACGCCGTCTCTTATGTTCTCGATTGCCCCTTGTTTCTTCTCATCATCGAATACGAGCAAGCTGGACGGGTCAGTAAAGTTCAAGCTTGCCCATGGAATTCTAAGATACAGCGTCTTGCCCTCAAAATAAAAATGGCTGCTGCTGTTGTCAAAGCTGCCTGCACTTAAGGTTGATCCATCCTCATAAGCAGCGGGAACCGTTTTACCTTCGGGCGTTTGGTATGCTTTTGAAAGCTGCCACATCATTTTCTCATAAATGCCGTTAGACGATACGGAAGTGTAATAACTGCCTTTGCTCGCATTATATTGCGGAATTACGAGTAATTCGGCTTGCTTCGTATTTTGAATGCTTACATTAAGCTCTGCTCCAGACCAGTTTTCATTCACATCAGGAGCCAGCATATATTCGCCATTTTTTCTGTCAACGGTGTCCAAATAGATCATAATGTTCTTCTGATCAAACTTCGGCAGTTCACTGAATTCGGCTGTTATATAGAAATAAGATTCGTTAGCAGCATAAGAAATGGTGCGCAGAGGATCTGTTCCCCGCAAGGTCATGGCATACTCCGTCGGCGTAGGTGATTCTATCGCTAAAATACCGTATCGCTGAGCAGGATCAATGACATTGTGCCAGAGGCTTCCATGCTCATAAGGGATCATCAGGGAAGAGGTAAACCGGCTGCTTTTTCCCCATTGATCCGCCCATTCGTAAACAAGCCCGCCCATACTGCCGCTGTCCTTTATCATATTCATCATCGCAATGATGCCTTCTCCTTGCTCCGCCTCGCTGTTTTGACCGTCCTTATGGCCAGAAGCGGATATTTGCGATGATCCTAGGCTTGTAGACAATCCAAATTCGCTTATAAGTACGGGATACTTTTTTTGAGTGCTCATAAAACGATCCAAATACTGCTTATAACCTGCATAGTCAGGTTTTGCTTCCTTCGTTTCCCCAGCTATAAATGCCGGATGATCGGGAAAGACATTATACGCGCCAAAAAATCCACTAATTACTTTGCTAGAAATAACAATATGATTAATATCCACTGAAACCGCGTCATCGAGCGTCTCTGGATTTGATGCAGCATGTTCGAGAATATCTAGCTCTGGAATGCTGGTAATCGCTGCTGGATGCTGCATGTTGTAATTACTTTGCTCATATTGAAAGATACGATCCGATAGGGAAGCAAGCCACGACTCGGTAGGCGTTGCGTCTAAACCTGATGAAACAAAGTCCCCATTATAGTTGTAAGAGGGATGTGCTTGATCCGTTGCCTTTACCTTTTGAGGGGTTAAGCCTGGGTCTACTAAAAAACCAAGGATATAGCCTGACACATCATTCATGTACAGATCGGAGTTCATCCCCTCTTTTGTTTTTAACTTGGCATTCCCGTGAACTGCGTTAATGGTATCTTGAATCGCTTGTTTGTAGGCTGCATTGTACTCTTGATTCAGCAAGTCGCCTGATGGCGGCTCACTGCTCGGCGATATATTTTGAAGCAAATACAGCGGTTTATCTTGATGATTCGTATTGTAAATATCAAGCGCTCGATAAAAGCCTGACGGCATCAACGTGTATACTCGTATCGTATTGGCGTTCATTTGACCAATCTTCTCAAGCCACTCTGAATAAATAGCCGTATCCTCCGGGAAGCTTCCTTCTGGAATACCTGGTATTGCTGTGCCAATATTCATCCCTTTTACGAACATGCTCTTCCAAGCTCCGTTTTCATAAACGGAAAATGTATTGTCGACTATTTTGGATACGAGCTGTGTACCATTTGAAGCTGTCTCTGCTTTCGCCTGGAATGTAATGCTTTCATCTAATGGCTTTGTTTCCTTCAACAGCTTGGACATAAGCGGCACATAAAAATGCCAATAAAAATACGAATGATCCCCTTCGCTGTTTACACTAAATAATTTGTATAGAGCAGAAGCACCCCAAAACCGTTTAATCTTCTCCGGTTCCTTATAATCACTAAAATCTCCCGCAAAATAATAGGAGCTCTTCTTGCCGGATTTATTTGCAATGATTGCTGGGAATCTAGTATTTAGCCCTAAGACCTTCAATTGCTCCTGACCTGCTTCCGTAGCGTTTAAGTCATACCATGCGATTACCGACTTATCGTCTGCTGGCTCAATAATTTCAAACCAGTTATAGTAATCAATCGTGTCCGTATGATAGCTGCGAGCATGAGCCTCGGTCATGAATAGACTGATCGATTGTCCTGTAAAGTCTTTACCGCGCTCCAATATGATGATTCTATTGTTGCCCGCAATAACAATTCCCGCTCCCGTTAAGCTCCACTTTTTTCCGTACTGCTGCTCATAGGTTGCTCTTATCCAATTCGGTACATCTTCTGCCGACGATAATTCCGAGAAAAACTTGCCTGCCCACCCCTTAAAGCCGACGTTAAAAATAGCTTCAAGCTCCTTGGATACGTTTGGTGCAGTAGGCTCGCCTGCAATATTGTATTCGCCAATAACCGTTGTCCCTTTGGCATAGCTGGTAGCTATTAAACTAACCTCATCCATCGTCAGGCCTGAAACCCCTTTTGGTTCCACACCATTCACCTTTGAATTGCCAGTGMCGTACGCATCCGAAATATAGATCAGATCTGGCACATTAGCTCGTTTATCAAAAGGAACAGCAGTTAATTTCCCATCAGCGAGGAAATTCCCATAATAATCCTTCTTTGCGTCATAAGCCTTATTCGTCGCGGGGTTAGTTATGCGCAGATGATCCATAATCCAAAACAACCCGCGCTGCTTGCTGTAATCTAGCTCCCTTATGCCGCTCGTTTCAGATGCTTGAGTCGGAAAGGTTTTATTAATGACAACGACATCAAGGTTTTTGCTTGGTGTAAGCAGCCAAACGATGAAAGGAATCGATAAACCAATTAATAAAGCTATTAAAATGATATAGCGAGCTTTCATATTTCTTGTTCTCATTTGTATTCCTCATTTTATATATGAATTAATTCATCGCTTGAAATCCTTTTTGCAAAATGTAATAGGAAGGCTTCAATCGTTCATGAAAAGTCGGCTGCTCCCATTCCTTCCAGCTATATTCTTCCATTGCTATAGGCTGCTGCGTCGTTTCCGGCGTGCTTCCCGTCTTGATATGCTGTATGCCAAAGCTTATTCCATCTACCTTCAGCTTTGATATTTTTCCACGAGCAAACATATCATCAATGACATATTTATGAGATGGGTCCATCACATTCAGCAGCTGCCACGGAATTCTCATTTCCACTTTTCCATCTTTATAATAAAAATCACTTAATGAATTAAAATCAGGGTTATCCGGATTGCCTATTCCGTATTGGAGCAGCCCCGTCTCATATCCTGCAAAAGGAACGACCGTGTTCAGCTGCGGAACTACGTAGCTTTTATTTAAACTAAGCCGGATGGAGTTGAAAATACCCGTGTTCTTATGATGAAAGGATGGGTTCTTGTCGATGAGACTCGTTTGAACCGCATATCTAAAATAGTAGTTATCGTAATAGGCATCTACTAACACATGCGAGTCCGTTGGTCCATGAATTTTCACTACGAAGTCTGCATCCTTGCTAAATGTGGAGCCAAGCTGTGAAAAGCTTGTGTTCCCTTGTTCCTTTATCGTATCGATCGGTATGATCAATGTGTCCTTATTAAAATCATAATTTTCAGCATCAATCATGAGATAGACATATCCCTCATCACTTTTTACGTATAGCTTGGTATGATCGTCAGCATACAGGGGAGTATCATTTGCCCAATCATCGAACGAACCGTCGATATAACGGATGCTTTTGTCGTTGCCAGGATCAAGCGCTAATAAACCAAAATGCTGCTCATTCGTTTGAGCATTAAGCCAGTATGGCCTTGAATCAGGCAAATCCAGATCGTTGTTGTTCCACGTTCGCTTAAACCATTCATCCTGCCACGAAAAAACCAATCCCCCTGCTAAATTAGCTCCGTGAATATCCTTCATCATTTTCATCAGCATATCGCCTTGCGTTTGTTCATCTACAAAGCCCTGGTTAAAACCTGTAATTTTATTTTCATGCGCCTTGCCGCGTGAGGCTGGAATGCCAAATTCCGAAATAAGAACAGGCATGGAATGGAACTTCTTAATTTCCTCTAAATAAGCCAAATAAGGATTTGGATTGCCCTCGGCATCTTTAAATTGAATATAATCGGTCTGATAGCTAAATGTATCGGGGTAATAGGGGTACACATGATAAGAGGCAAACATACCGGCTTTATAGCTGTCATGCCATTTAATATGCTCGACGTTTACTTCTACAAGATCTTCATTTTTATAAGGCTCGTTAGGATGCTTTAGCGGATCTGTCGTTACCCAATTGGAAAAGGCAACCGGACTTTGCATGTTATAGGTTGTCATTTCATAATCAATCAACTTATCTCCTACTTCAGTGAGAAAAGCCTCAAACGGAGATGCACCTACGGTATAAAGGTATTTGCCATCATAATGGCTACGCTTTGCGTTATTTTCATTCGTGCTGACGACGAGCGAAGGCTCCCATTCAATACCAACTATCCATCCGATGACATACTTCGAAACATCCGAGGTGTAATTGCCGTCCGCATGGCCTTTATTTACTGGCAAATAATGATTGCCATGCAAAATATTAATCGTATCTTTTACCGTAACATTCATATCATTTAGAATCTTGTCATTGCTGCCAAAAGCATCATCGATTGTTGCTATATCGCTCTCATTAACCCAAACGCCATGAAACACATAAATAGGCTTCTTGCCATTTTTCACTGCATTTTGATTAAAATCAAATAAGGCATTATAAAACTGCGGCCGCTGTATCGTGTACACTCTGATCGTGTTTGCATTCATATCCGAAATATAGCCAAGCCATCTATAGTATTCATCGTATGTAATGGCAACCTCGCCGGGAAAAGCGCCTGGCTTTCCAGCTCCAAGGTTCACACCTTTAATAAATGTTTTCGTCCATTGTCCATTTTCCAAAACATAAAAAGAGTTTCCATCCACCTTGCTTACATACTCCGATGCCATTGGTGATGTGGGGTTGCTATGATCTGTTGCATTTATTTTATTTTTCAAAATAAATATGCTTGAATAGGCTATAGCGATTAAAATAATGATAATAATTGAACCATACATATAGTTCTTACTCGAAATTTTCATTTTAAGCCCCCCGAAAACATTATAAGTATAGATTTGTTTCACTGTCTATTCGGCGGTATACCTCAAATATATCCAATTAAAAATTTAAAAGGCTTGAAATCCAATCATTCTCAATTTGATCATAAAATTTCATAAAAAAGAGGCTACCCATAAGTTCAATGAACTCATGAGCAGCCTTGTAAACAATGGCTGTTTAAAAGATATGATTTTTCCAACCGTTCAGCTTGGCGACCGCCTCTACAAAATAGTAATCGCCATAGATTAACGAAACATTCACATTCGAACCCGATGGACGATTTCCCGTTGCTTGAAGCAAGATTGCCTCATGATTCGGCAGATCCCATGCAGCATAATTCTCATGAAGGGATATAAGCATACGTTCAGCTGCATCACGGTAAACATTCCCCTCCTCAACTGGCAGCATCGAAGCAAGATCCAAGAGGCCGGATGCTGCACAAGCGCCAGCTGAGCTGTCTCTTGGTTCATCTGCCCTATGTTCCGAAGCTCTAAAATCCCAGTGCGGTACGTGATCAGAAGGCAAGTTAGCTATAAAAAAGTTCGCTACTCGCTGCGAGGCACGCAAATATTTTTCATCGCCCGTATAGCGATAAGTATTCGCCATACCGTAAAGAGCCCATGCTGCTCCGCGGCTCCAAGCGGAATCCGCTCCCGCACCTTGCCCGCCGATTGCCCCGAGTAACTCGCCTGTTTCCGGATCAAAGCTCACAATATGCTTAACCGATCCATCCGCGCGAATGAAATGCTCTACAACCGTGTCGGCATGCGCCCTTGCGATATGCTTAAAGCGTGGATCATTGGTCGTTTGGGCAGCCCAAAACAACAAGGATAAATTCATAGATGAATCAACGATGGACCAGCCAACCTTATCTTGGTTCCAAGCCCGCAGAAATCGACCAGCCATATTGTATCTGCCTGCTAAGAAATTAGCAGCGAACAATCCGCGGCGCAGCCCATCGGCATCGCCAGTCAGCTTATGTTTAATGATTGCTGTCGGTAAAAATTGAAAACCTACATCATGATGAAAATTGTTTTCCTGCATCATTTTAGCTTCCAGCTTCTCATCCCAGCCCCAGGCCGCATTCTTATATGCTTCCTTTCCCGTCATATCGTACAAAATCCACAGCATGCCGGGCCAAAATCCCGAGGTCCACCAATCATGCCTCATATCGTCATAAATGCCGTCGGCCTTTGCAGCATGCGGTGATTTATCTCCGATCTGCTGGAGCATGCTCTCTCCTTTTTGCACAATCATCGCAAACACCTTTGTAAAATCATAAGATTCAAGCATTAGCATCTGGACCTACCACAACGCCTGATTTACTGTTAAAACGATCTGTAGCTTCTTTTATAATTTCATTGCCGCCGCTTGTTTTCCACTCTTCGATAACCTTTGGCCAATCCGCAATATTTTCTTTGCCGTAAATCATTTTGACCATGTGATCAAGGATGAACTTAGACGGCTCGTCAAACTTTGGAGCCAAGTCTGGGAATTGTGTATAGCTGTCTAGGTCGGGATCAAAGAAAACGCCGGCACGTCCCTCGTTAGGCAACAGCTTCTCAAAACCATTCATCATTTCTGCGCCCTTCGTTTCCAGCGGAAGTCTATCCTTATTGAAGGCCCCGTCTTTAACCAGCCATAACCAGTCACGACGTTGTTCAGAATAGCGCTGCTCCTCGTCAGCAGGAACCGTGTAGTTTACTTTGTCGCCCTCTTTCGTATACGTCTCACCCTCATTGCCAAAGGTAAAGAACGTATTCGCATCTGCGCTAACCATGTAATCAAAATAGCTGACAATGGCTTCTGCTTTTGCTTGATCCATCTTCGCGTTCAAATACGATTGTTCAAGCGTCTTGTTGTAAAGCATCATACCGCCTTTGCCGTCTGGACCAGTCGGTGAAGCGATCATCTCAAGCTTTCCGTCAGGCACGGTCTTTGTCAGTTCCCCTTGGTAGATTCCTAGTTGATTGGCATTGGCATTGTAAATGCCTAGATTTCCAGCGTCGCGGCTTTTCGTCCACATCGCACCTGTAATCGTTGCAAAATCTTTGGCCATCAAACCTTCATCGTACATCGCTTTATACATTTCCAGCGCCTTCATCATGTTCTCTGAATCAAAAAATTTCGGAACGATTTGGTCGCCTTGTTTCTCATACATCGTGCTGTAAGGAAGCACATCGTACGCTCCCAATATGAAGTCGGCATATTTGAAGTTTTCACGGAATCCAAACGGTTGTTCAATGCCGAGCTTCTTAAATTCACGAAGCATAGGCAGCAGCTCATCAATCGTTTTTGGCGCCCCAATTCCAGCTTTCTCAAGAAGGTCAGCACGTACAAATGTTGCACGGCGAGATTGTACACTTAAGTATTGCGGAATGGAGTAGATTTTTCCTTGATAGGTTACTTCATCCCAAGCTTCTTTCGGAATAGCAGTAAGCAAGTTTTGCCCATGTGATTTGAGAAGATCATCAAGCGGCATGAACAGTCCAGCTTCTACTGCGCCTTTCATATCTTTGCTTGCCGGTGTCATAGACTGATAAGCAGTCAGTACGTCCGGCAATTCACCGCCTGCGAACATAAGTGAAATCTTTTGTTTAAAATCCTTATGCGGAAGCAGCTGGATATTCATATCGGTGTTTGTCCGCTTCTCCAGCTCCAGAACCCACTTGTCTTTATTAATGTCTTCTACCGATTCCACCGCTTTCAAAGCTAACGTGCCTCTTGCGATCGAAAATTTCGTAGGCTCTGCTGGCTTATCCGTCACATCTGTTTCTTTGTCAGGTGCTGGGCTAGTTGTCGATTCTACTTTGTTGTTTGACTCCGAACAAGCTGTGAGCAGACCCGTAAGGAGAATAACACACAATATGCTAAGCATTCTTTTTTTCATAAACAGATCCCCTCTCATCAAATTTATAACGCTTTCATTTTAATAGACAAAGCTTATCACGCTCAAAAAATGGTTAATATGTGTTAACTTATGGTGCAATGGTTTTTTTTACGTTGCCTATGACTTTACAGATCCGACCATCATTCCTTTCGTAAAATGCTTTTGCAGGAACGGATATACCATCATAATCGGGATGGTTGCAATGACAACGACAGCCATTTTGATGCCTTCCGGTGAAGACAATAAGGCATCCTCGGCTGGCGCAGAAATGGAGGAGCTGTCCGTAATAATAAATTCCCGCAGCCTTACTTGGAGCGGGTACAACAATCTATCGTTGATATAATAGAGCGCATTCGCATAGCTGTTCCAGTGCGATACCGCATAGAAAATACCGAGCGTCGCCATAACGGGCTTTGACAGCGGCAAAATAATGTTCCATAAAATCCGCATCTCGCCACAGCCGTCGATTCGTGATGAATCAATCAGCTCTGTTGGAAGTCCCATAAAGAACGAGCGCATAACAAACAAATTAAAAGCGCTTATTGCTCCAGGCAGCATCAATGACCATAACGTGTCATGAAGACCCAGCTCTTTTACGAGCAAATAGTTCGGAATAAGCGGTGCAGTGAAAATTAACGTCAGAAGAACCATAATTAATACAGGCTTGCGGTATACATATTCGGCACGCGACAACGGATAAGCCAGTGTTGCCGTCATCACCAAATTAATCAGTGTCCCTACAACTGTAATGTACACGCTAATGCCAAACGACCGCCAAATGAGCTTCTCCCCAATAACCGCCTTAAAGTTGGTCAGCGTTGGCTCGACCGGCCATAAATAAACTTTGCCCGTGTTGATTGCTGCATTGCTGCTGAGCGATTGCGCTACGACATGAATGATTGGCAAAATCATGCTTAAGCCAAGTACGATAAGAAAAATATAATTGAACACGTTAAACCAACGCTGTCCGGTGCTTATTTTTACCATGGGGGTCTCCTCCTTAATATAAACCTTCACCAGTCATCTTCTTGCTGAGTGTGTTGCCTGTCATAATTAAGACAAGTCCGACCACGGATTTAAATAGACCGATGGCTGTCGTGTAGCTATATTGTCTTTCGAGAAGGCCCACTGTATAAATATACGTGTCCAAAATCTCCCCCTTACCCGCATTAAGCGTGTTCAGAAATACCGAAACTCTTTCAAATCCAAAATCCATGAAATGGCCGATCTGCAGCAAAAACAAAATGGTAATGGTCGGCATAAGCGCGGGCAAAGTAATGGACAATGTCTGTCTCCAGCGCGTCGCTCCATCCATTTCTGAAGCCTCGTATAAATCTGGATTAATGCTCGTTAGTGCTGCCAAATAAATGATCGTTCCCCAGCCGGCGTCTCTCCATATGCCAGAGGAAACCAGTATCGTTCGGATATACGACTCTTCCCCCATGAAGTAAATCGGATCAAAGCCGAACATCGTAATGATATTGTTTACAAACCCGCTTCGCGGCGATAGAATCTCAATGGCGATGCCACCGATAACGACCCACGATAGAAAATGCGGCATGTAAATAATCGTCTGCAGCGTCCGCTTAAAGAACACCTTGCGAATCTCATTTAAAAGTAAGGCAAGAATTATTGGAATCGGAAACGAAAAGCCTAAGCTGTAAAATGCGAGAATGAGCGTGTTTTTCAAAATGCGCAAAAAGTCAGGATAATGAAACATGCGCTGAAAATGGTCAAACCCTACCCATGCGCTTCCCAAATAACCTTTGAAAATATTGTAGTCTTGAAAGGCCATCACCGAACCCAAAAGCGGTACATACTTAAATAATAAGAAATAAAGAATGCCTGGGATGGATAGAAAATATAACGCTTTATACTTATTTAAATAAGCCCACCGTTCCTTTCCAGTTCGAAACAGCATGAGGCCGGGCTCAGATTGTGAAATATTGCTTTTAGCCATCGGAGTCAACTCCTTACATAGTTTGTACGACAATCGTACACTATGGCACAGAGCTCTACGATGGCGCCATCTTTGTCGGTATGGTTTTTTTTACGATTTGGGCATGATCATTCGAATGACCGTTCCGACTGCTAATTCACTCTCTATCTCTAATCCGTATGCGTCGCCAAATACGAGCTGAATGCGGCGGTGGACATTCAGGACGCCGATTCCTCCCTTGCCTTCCTTCACTTCGGTCAGCTTCTTCGTCTCCAAGCGGCTTCGAAGCTGCAGCAGGGTAGATTCGCTCATACCAGAGCCATTATCTTTAACCGACACAACAAAAAAGCTCTCCGTCTCTTCCGTCCGTATTTCGATCCGATGCTTGTCCTCGATGCCTTCAAAAAAAGCATGCTGAAACACATTTTCGATGATGGGCTGAAGGGTAAGCCTGACCATCTTCTTCAGCAAATAATCTGGCGGAATTTCCACATCGATCTCGAACTCCTTGCCGAACCGATGCTTCAGTATCGCCATGTAATTCAACACATGCTTCAGCTCGTTGACGACCGTAATTTCCTCCAAACTCGTTTGGACAGCATAGCGCAGCATATAAGCCATGTTTTTTACAATTTCCGATACCTCATCCGAATCCTGTACAGCGGGGAAGCAAACAATCGTCTCCAGCGTGTTGTACAGAAAATGAGGATTAATTTGCAGCTGGAGCGCTTGCAGCTCTGCTTTCTGCCGCTCAAGCTCCGCTTCACGTTTGGTGCTTTCCGCTGTATAGACCTGCTCGATCAGGTCCGATAATTTATTGACCATAGAATTGTAGCTTACAACTAGCTCGTCCACCTCATCCTGCTTTCCATTTAACGGAATTCGGGTCCAGTCCCCTTTCTCCGCTTGCTTCATGCCGCGTCTAAGCTTTTGAATAGGCGTTGTGATCGAGTAGCTGAACCGATAAGCAATCAGCAGCCCTAATATCAATGTTACAGAGCCGATCCATATAATGTTCGTTCGAATGCCGATGATCGGTTGGCGCAAATCCTTCATCGGAATCGATATTTGCAAATCCCAATTCGTATAGCTGGAATGGCGGGCAATCGTAAACCTCTCTTCCCCGGCTTCCTTGCTTATGAAGGACACAGCCTTCCCTTCTGGCAGTTCACGCTTCGCTTGAGAGGACAGCTTTTGGCCAATCTTGCTAGAATCGGTATGGTAAACAACTTCTCCCTGCCGATCCTCAATATGAAATAAGCCTTGGGGACCTAAATCAATGCCTTTCCAAAGCGTAGATAACTCCGTGCTCTTGATCTCAATGGCGAGAACACCTTTATAATCCATCGACCGAAGTCCTCTTACTTTACGGGCAAGCGTGATAGATTGGCCTTTCTGCACGGAGCTGATGCTATCGTTCAAAATGACGATTTGGCCATTATCTGGAATGTCTGAGAATAGATTTTCTACATATTTTTTGGCAGAGGGGCTTGTAAAGTCGAGGGATGCATTATTATTCACGCCGACAGAGCGTCCGTCCTTTCCGACGACGTACAAAGCGAGCACCTCAGGGTGACGAATCAATATCGGTTCAAAGGCATACGTCTTGATTCTGGATGAGTAAAAATAATTTTCATAATTGAGCTCCGGCGCCACATCCAAATACTCTTTAATATCCAAATTAGTAAGCAGCGACAACGTTGAGTTTTCATAACTCCGAATATATTGTTCCAAATGGTGCGACGTAATGTTGACGACCTGTGCCATGTTCGCCTCCGCCTGATCGCGAAGTCTCTCTGTCGCTCCATAGTAGGTGTACACGCCTAGAACAAATAAAGGTACAAGGATGACGATGATGAAATACATATACAACCGGAAAAATAGTCCCTTTCGCCGCTTCATCATTTATTTAATCCCCAGCTTGCTGCGAAATTCGGTTGGCGTGATGCCCTTCACTTTCCGAAAGGTTTTTGCAAAATGAGAATAGTCCTCGTAGCCGATCTCATGCGCGACATCGACAATTCGGTAATGAGGCTGCGCGAGCAACTGCTCCGCTGCTTCTATTCGTTTGGTCATTCGGTAGTTCACGAAGGTGACCCCTGTCGTTTTTTTAAAGTACAAACTAAAATAGTTAGGCGTCAGGCCAACCAGATTGGCAACCTCTTCGAGCGTGACTTCCTTCGCAATGTTCTTCTCGATATAAGCTCTAACCTCTGTCATTAAATCCTTAAAACCGCCTCTGCGCAAAGCAAGCTCATCCGTTACAGAGTGGATTTTGTCGCGAAAGCTTTGCTTTCCATCAGTTAAAGTGTTTTTCTCTATAGCAGCGGCAGCAATCCCTGTGTACTGATGACCCTTGTCCTGCAATCGATCCAATACCGCTTGAAAGGAATCCTCCAATAGCTCATTTAACTGCTGTGGATGATCTGTTCTTTCTGCGCAATAGCTAAGCCAATCATCCAAACATTTATCCAAATCGGGCAACCGCAGCTGCCAAATATGCTCCGTCATCTCATCGAGCCATTTCTTCGAGTGCGTCGGCGCAACGACACCTTTTTCCATAGCAGGCAATATTTTATCCAGCATTTCATGAATGTCCTTTTTCACAACGGGCTTAAGCATATACTCCTTCACACCGTACGCCATACATTGTTTCGCATATTCAAACTCCGCAAAACCGGAAATAACAACAACTCTAATATAGGGATAGATATCATGAATGCGCTTGCAAAGTTGCAGTCCATCCATCCTTGGCATCCGAATATCCGTAATGATGATATTGGGGGGATACTCAGCAATGAAAGCTAAAGCCTGCTCCCCATTCTCAGCTGTACGGATGCTTGTAAATGGCTTGCTGTACGACAGCATCATATTTTTTATGCCATTACGAATGATCATTTCATCGTCCACGATCAATATATGCATATTCATTCCTCCGATTGAAATACTGGCTAGCCGCTTGCCTTTATGATAACAACGTTGGTTTCATACTATTGGAATTACCATTCCTTGTCTACTTGAATTTATGGCGTTCAGATGTGTACGGATTCTAACAAACCGAATGGTGTTTACATGAATTTATAGCGGAATGGAGAAAATACGTTTGACATAAATGTTGGAATTGCATATTATATGAACAAGTATTCATATATTCAACTGGAAGAAGGATGTCTTATGAATGAGTATCGAATAAAGGGACTCTCTTGTGGTGGCTGCGCCCTCCGAATGGAGGAAGAGATTAAGCAATTGGAACATGGCTCGGATGCAAAGCTCAGCTACAACTCAGGAAAATTAACGGTTGATCCGCAAATTTCCATGGCTGCAGTTAAGAAAATTTTAAAGTCAGACAATGCCTATATCGAAGCAAGCTCGGAAGCGAATACGGGACACGATCATAGTTCTCATAATCATGCTGGACATGATCATGATCATGATCACGATCACAGTCATTCCGAAGGCCATTCAAATATGCTCAAATTGCTCATCGTATCGGGCATCATCTATGTTGCCGCATTATTCCTTGATGGCGTGCTCGACAAACAAGCAGTCATTCTATTATATTTGGCCGCAACGATTATTAGTGGCTACACCACATTTTTCCGCGGACTTAAAAATTTAATTAAAATGAAGTTTAATATCGATACCTTAATGACTATTGCGTTAATCGGAGCTGTATCCATTGGTGAATGGAAAGAAGCTACTCTCGTTGCCATCTTGTTTGGACTAAATGAGCTGCTTGAAGGTTATGGTATGGAAAAGGCGCGCCGCTCCATGGAAGCTTTATTTCAAGTTGCGCCTAAGGAAGCTTTAAAAGTAGAAAATGGCCAAGAGATTATCGTTCCGATTGCTTCTCTTCAAATCGGCGATCTTGTAAAAATTAAGCCCGGCGAAAAAATCCCTTCGGACGGCATCGTCTCTGAAGGAAAAAGCTCGGTGAATGAAGCGGCAATCACAGGTGAATCGCTGCCGGTTGAGAAGGAAGCTGGAGAACCCGTTTACGGCGGAAGCATTAACAACGAAGGGCTGCTTCTCGTTCGAATTGATAAAGCATACAAGGATTCCTCCTTGGCAAAAATYCTTCATCTCGTTCAAGAAGCACAGGAAACCAAAACGCCAACGGAGCTTTTCATTAATAAATTCGCTAAATATTATACGCCGCTCATTATGATTGTTGCTGCACTTGTTGCCCTTATTCCTCCGCTCCTCTTTCAGGGAGACTGGATTACATGGCTTTATCAAGGTTTATCCGTATTAATTGTAGGCTGCCCTTGCGCTTTAATTCTTTCTTCGCCAATTGCTATTGTTTCGGGCATTACAAGAAATGCACGGAACGGCGTACTCGTCAAAGGCGGCGTATTTCTAGAGCAGCTTGGCAAGATCGACACGCTTGCTTTTGACAAAACAGGTACGTTAACAAAAGGCGAACCGCATGTTGCCAAATTGGAAGCGTATGATGAAGAACGGTTTTTCCAAGCAGCTGGAGCAATCGAGAAATCATCCTCCCACCCGCTGGCGAAAGCGATTATGAAGGAAATAGCGAGCAGAAATATGACAATACCAGAACCGGATGAAATTCAAACGATATCAGGTCGGGGAATTAAAGCGAAGGTTAACGGCTTTGCATACTGGCTTGGAAATGAAAAAAGCATCGAGCATATTACGATTCCGGATTCTGTCCAAAATCGCATAGAACAATTAAAAAATGACGGTCTTACTCTTGTATTGGTGGCAGACGATCAGCAAGTACTCGGTATGTTTGGCATTTCAGACGAAATTCGCGAGGAAAGCCGGTCTGTAATCGCATCCTTACACAAACTGGGAATTAAGCGTACCATTATGCTTACCGGAGATCATCAGAAGACAGCGGAGAAAGTCGCTTCCGCCGTCGGGGTGTCCGAGTTTTATGGCAACCTTCTGCCGGAAGATAAAGTGAAGAAAATTAAAGAGCTTTCAGCAAGTCACCATGTCGCGATGATAGGTGACGGTATTAATGACGCTCCTGCTCTAGCCTCTGCGCAGCTCGGCATTGCGATGGGCAAAGGAACAGACAGTGCAATTGAAACAGCCGATATCGTCCTCATGCAGGATCATTTGGGCAAGCTGCCCGAAGCCGTTTCCATTGCCAAAAAGGTCAATCGCGTCATCCGCTTTAATATTTGCGTCTCGCTCGGACTGAAAATAATCGCATTATTGCTTACCATTCCCGGCTGGCTCACCTTATGGATTGCCATTCTCTCCGATATGGGAGCGACTATATTTGTTACACTTGTCAGCTTGACCATATTAATTGAACGAAAAAAGCGTGCAGATTAAATTCATACGCAAATAAACAAGAGCCGTTAGCATTATGCTGACGGCTCTTCGCTTGTTTGATCATTCGCGCTCCTTCGGCTGATCGGGTTTTTCATCCGGGTCTATCAGTCCTTTTGCCCCTTTTTTGAATTCTGACAGCGTCGTTCCAATCGCTCGCCCAAGCTGAGGCAGCTTGGATGGTCCAAACAGCAGCAAGCCTAAAATCACAAGCAATACAATTCCTGCAACACCTATATTCGGCATTCTGAACTCCCCATTCCCGTTTGGTTCTAGAAGTTAACTAACAAAGCTGTTACATACATCAGCAAAATGCCAAGTGTTAAACCTGAGAAATTGAGCCACGAAACGGCAGGTGCTTCTGCAGCCTTTGCATCCCTAACAATCATTTTAAAAATGACATAAATAACTTGTATAATGGCCCCTGCGCCAATACCGAAGAATAAGGCCGCCAGCGTTTGATTAAAGACAAATCCACCTATCCACGTTCCGATAATAGCAGGTCCGCCGCCTAAGAGTGCTAATGCGAGGAAAGTCTTGTACGTTGGTTTTGCTTTTAAAAGCGGCGCCGCTATGCCAATCCCTTCAGTAATGTTATGCAGCGTGAACCCAATAATAAGGAAGGATCCAAGCGCAGCCTCACCCGCGGCAAAAGCAGCACCTATCGCAAGCCCTTCACCGAGATTATGGAGACCTATTCCACTCGCGATTTTGAAGGATACCTGCTTGCCAGGATCATTATGCTGGATTGCCTTTTTGGATTTCGTCTGATCAATGGCTATGAGGAATAAGAAGCTTAATGCCGCTCCGAACCAGACTAGGCCTGTGCCTTGAAATACGCCGGGTGCTTCCGCACCAAGCTCTAATCCTTCTTGTATGGTATCCACAGCAAGAAAAAATAAAAGTCCAACTGTAAATGCCAATACCGCCTGAATGCCTTTGCTTGAGAAGCGACGCATAAAAGGATACCATAACAATCCCAGCCCAACTGGAACGATACCGACATAAAAACCTATTAGTGAATATTGTAGAAATCGATTGGTATCGGCAGTTGGCGTTTTCATTGCAGCAGGTACATCCCCTGTAAATATTAGTCCGTTAGAGGTGATAAGCTTAATTTGATGAGGATCTCCCTCCACCCAAGGATAAGGAATATAGATCGTCGAGCTGCCGAATCTCTCAAGCGTAGAACTAGGTGAGTAGGAAGCATTCCAAAAAGAATCATCGACAACAACTTGAGCAACCGTCAGCTCCTTTGGCCCAGAATTAAGTATACGAACTTCAAATCCATCATCCGTCAAAATAATACGTTCAAAATTGAGCACTTCAATCGGAGCCGCTTGCTGTTCTTCTACACCTGTACCCCATGAAGCGATAACAGAAATCAAGCCAGCCAGTAGCAGCAAGGGCATTATGCCAAGCAGCCAGACTGCTTTTTTACCCAGCTTTTTATTTATTATTTCACTTTGCACATCGCACACCCCCTCTACTTAACCGACTTCAAAAAATCCCATCCAGCCGAGCTCCGTAAACTCACTTTGATGAGCATGGAACATATATTTTCCAGGAGCGGGAAACGTAACTTCAATGATGCCTCTCTCCCCTTGGCACTGCATAATCGTATCTGTATATTGCGGCCTCGCATCTGGGTCAGCGCCGGTGGCATAATAGTGAAAAAAATTAGCATGCAAGTGAAAGGAGTTAATCGGATCAAATTCCGTTAAATTACTTAAATAAATACGAACCAGCTCACCCGTTTTCACCTTAATCGGTCTAGATTGGTACGCAAATGCGTAGCCATTGACCGTGTAAACCTCGTTTTCGCCATCTAAGTCCAGATCAAAGCCATTCATGACCATACTTAGCTCTTTTGCAGGTTTCCTTGGTTTCTTAGGATCAATAATGAAGTGACCATATAGGCCCTTGTGAATATGTCTAATCAGCGGAGGAACATGACAGTGATAGGGCTGCAGCCCTGCTGGCTTGGCTTCAAATTCATACACAAATTCACTGCCCGTCGAAATAGGCTCTAAACCATCCATGTGGGTTGGATGAATACCGTGAAAATGTATGGAATGCGGGTGCGCGGACCCGTTCCCGAACTTGACTCGTACGATATCTCCCTCCGTACAACGAAGTGTCGGCCCTGGAATCGTGCCGTTGAATGTCCATCCTGGAAATTTAATGCCCTTCGCTATTTCCACCTCAGCATCCCATGCCTGTATATCGTATTCTCTAATCGTCCTGCCATCTGGAGAAGTACTAACGACCCCGTAATCAAAAGCCGTTAATGCTTTTACTGCCGCTTCAAGCCCCGGCGTTGAATCGGTTCCCGGATCATAACCATGCGCCATCCCTTGTTTCATCTGGTCTTTGAGCGTATGATGCATTTCTTCCTTCCCCATCGCATGAGCAGACCTGCCAAATAATGCACTTGTATTTAAGAAACTGCCTCCGATCACACCTAGTACGCCGGCAGCTCCGACCTTAAGGATGTTTCGTCTTGAGAACTGCTGATTTGGATCAAATACCATTCGATTCACCTCCATGTTAATATAAGGGATTAATTTTGCCCTAGAGCAAAATTATTAATAAAAAAAATTTATTTTACTTAAGGACAATTAGTTTACCTTAGGAAACTTTTTTTGGTATGAGTAAAATATATGCTAACCTAGGCATGTTGTAAAGTGTTTTTTATGAAGCTTGTATTTGCTCGGGAGAATACTGCATCAATGAAAAAAAGGCTTCCCTCAAGTTCGATAAACTCACGGGAAACCTCTCTCTCCTATTTCGTAGAAGAATATGAATCACAATAGCCTGCAACATACGAGCAAAAATCTTCGTTTAGAATTGTAGTTCATTATTAATTAAAGTGGAGACAAAACTAGATGAGAAAAAAATTACTGCTACCTCTTCTTATTCTTTTGATAATCGCAACAGCTGTGTTATTTATCATAAAAAGTCTTCAAACTGATCCATTAAAAAAGTCCATTTCCATTGAACAGAAACCATCCGAGAATTCATCTGATACACTCATAGTCAAAGACGAAAATGGAGAAAACTTAAAGCTAAAGATTAACGCTATTCCTCCGTATAAGCAATATTTACAATCGCAAGAGGATAGCAAGACCGAAATCGAGCGGACCCAATCAGAAGCGCTCACTCTCTCCACTCAAGAACATTTCATATTGTTAAAGTACAGTTGTGGAAATAAGCAATGTTCAACCATTTTAGTGAAGGAAAGCAACTCCACAATTACAAGTCTCGCTTTGGGTGACGGCATTTTTCAAGACTATCAACTATCTCCGGATAAAACAGAGCTGCTGTTACGATACGGTTATAGCGAAGGCGGAGAAATTGTTCGTCATACGCTGATTGCTGTTGATTTATTAACTATGGAAAAAATACCTTTTGAATCTACAGCGTTAACGAACGAATACATGTCTACTCCAATCTGGCCTATACTCGGCTATCAATGGATCGAGAAAGATCGGTTTATGATCGAGTCGGCTGATTTAGCATCATCAGATTATGAAGCCGTGAAACACTGGTATACTTCAACTGAAAAGAAAACAAAAATCGTTGAAATCTCTATAAATAAAGCTGAAAATTAGAGCCCATTCCTTTTTTATTTCTTTGTGGGCTCTTTCGGTGTATAAATCGTTTTATCATTTCCATCAAGGATTAGCGCTGATTTCGCTGGTATCACCTCGCCTTGAAAGTTAAAAGAAGCTTCCGAGAAGTTAGCCACTACTTTCAACGCTTTACCATATTCCGTCATCTGAACGAGTTTGTCCTCTGTTAGAACCTTATAATTCGTCATTTCTTCTTTTATCGCTTTTTTACTAAAGCTTGACCATACCTTAGAATGATTCACTATGGTTTCCTTATGTTTTTCCCACTCATGTTTATCTAGATGATATAACGGAGGCACATTATAAAGAATTTCATACAGCATTCGATTCGAAATTTCATCTTCTATTTTTAAAGTTCCCCAGCCCCACCAATAAGTCGTGATCACGGAATTGTTGTAAACTAACTTATACAATGGGATCGTGTAGCTAGTATCCAAAAACAGCTTCTTGTACTTGTCCTTTAACGGTATTTGCTTAGCAAATAGTTCGGGAACTCCGCCGTTGCTCGAATAATATCTTCCTACATAATATTCGCTTTCTTTATTTGTGCTCATATCCTTATCCATCCATGAGAATGATGGCGTCTCTATTCCATGCGCAAAAGCAACCGTTTGGTTAGCAAAATCGTTGCCACCCTCTGTTCCAACGACCAGCTTCCATTCTTTTTGCAAATACGCCATTCGCTTTATTCTAGCCTGAATATCTTCTTCTTCCGTAGTCACATGCTCTGGCGAATAGTCATCGAAGATTTCTCCAGTACCATCCGTATCTAGAAACCATGAGTTAAAAGCTAGACCAGTATTGAAAATCGATGTTACTCTTTCTTCTACACTAGGCAAGGCAAGCGTTGGGTTGAGCTTTCTGCCTTCTTCTTGGAACCCTACAATTTTTCTCTCATTCTTATCGGTCACCGTCGCATGCTCGTAAAGGGAAGTATCCTTAAACTTAGCCGTCGTCCATTTCTCTTTTCCTGGTTCATGGATTGAATGATACGAGTCATAGGTGCCAATTAAATAACCAAGACTTTCTGCCTCTTTGACAAACGCAGGTTTAATAAACCCTTCCTGCCAATCATCCAAACCAATCCACATATTGTCGAGCCCAGACTGCTTCATATCCTTTATGACATCAATCGTATTGGCATCTGCCCACTTTTCAATGGGATCAACTGCAGCACCAAGCACGCTTTTTAACAATCGTTTATTCAGATCAATCAATTCAACAGCGTTCAAATTTTCTATACCGCTGCTTAACAATCGCTGAGTTTCTTCATCTAAGTCAGTAAAAATTTTGGAATCATAAAATTCTTTTAGCTGCATGACCGCACTTAAACTTTTTACAATTCGATTTATCGTGTATTTATCTACATAGTCTAAACGATTTAAATCGTCAAAGGCGGATGAAAGCTCTGCTCCATCTTCCACTTTAGTTTTTAATAGCTCCTGAATCCATATTCTCAGTTTTTCGGGAAGATTGCTCCTCAGCTTTGGCCATTGTATATTTTCTTCTGAAATAACCGTTCTGTCCCAAAAATAAGCGTGCGGTGCTCCGTAAAGCTTTTCGATATTGTTATTTTCTTTAGCCTTATCCGCCAAGCTTTTGAATTCACCCTGTTCAATCAAATAATCTTTATACGTTTTTGCGACAGCTGTTGGATTTTTTTTCGTTACATAAATTCTAAATCCATATTCCTTTTGCTTATTAATTACTGGAAAATCATGATGAAAAGTAAACTGGATAGCGTTATCGGTATTAAAAACAATTTCATTGTTATATGCGTTTTTAATAATGTACATCAGCGAGTATTCGCTTTTATCAGCTGCAAAAAATGGCATCGAGAAAGACTCAATGACCTTCATTTCTTGTTCGCTCAAATACTCTTTCCACGTCTGATCATCGCTTGGAATATACTTTCCTTGGTTTAATGGAAGCATATACCCCTCGCCCGTTACGATTGGCCATGCAAAGCTATTTTCCTCCACCTTGCTGGATTTGATCGTTACATCTACATAGTTCGCTTTTTTTTCAATTTCAACGTCCATTTGTTTCTCTGGATAGGTCCAGCTAATTTGGTCTCCGCTGTTTTTTACATTTGTAACATTCATTTTGTCCAGTGGTTCCGATGCTTTTTCAGTCCTTCCACCCGACTCGACCTCAAGCGCAAAGGTTTCTGGATCTACGTTAAAGCTAAAATCCACATCTTCTATTTGTGCATTTACTTCCCCGCCTCGCGTATTATTGTCGTCCTTGCACCCCGCAAGAACACTTGCTGTGATTGCAGCCAGCATGATGATGGCTATTATTTTTTTCATGTCTCGCACCTCCTGAATCAGACTACATCAGGGGTGTTACGCCAATGTTACAAAAAATATGTTCAGCAACTAAATATTTCTTTCAATCATAAAGTCCGCGATAAAGCCGTTAAGCGCTGCATTCCTTCCCGCAATAATGCCTCACTCGCAAAAGAATAACTAAGCCGTATCCATGATTTCAGCTCGCCTAGCGGGTCAAATATTTCTCCGGGAACGAAGGAAATGGATTGCTCCCTGCTTTTTTTAAGAAGAGCTTCTCCTGATATATGGCTTGGAAGTTTAACCCATAAATTAAGCCCGCCCTGTGGTGCAGTCCATTCCCAGCCTGCTATGGCAAGCTCCTCTTCCATGATCTCTTTATGAACCTGCAGCGCAATACGAAGCTTTTCCACATGCTGCTGCAGCCTCGGTGAGGCGAAATAATGCAAAAATATTTTCTGATTAAGCTGAGGAGTCCCGTTATCCGCAAGCGCCTTCGCTTTGATTAACTGCTCCATGAATGGATATCGGCAGGCTGCAGCACAAATCCGCAGACCCGGCGCAATATATTTGCTGAAGCTGCTAATATAGATGACCCAGCCCTCCGTGTCATAAGCGAATAAGGGAAGCGGGGGCGGCTCAACAAAATACATATCTCGGAATGGATCATCCTCCACGATAAGGCAGCGGTAACGCTCTGCCAATTCCACCAGCAATTTGCGCTGCCATGATGGAACAGTATAACCGGTCGGATTTTGGTGGGTTGGATTCATATAGAACATACGAGGCTTATGCGTGCGCATCAAGGCTTCTACTTCTGCTAAGTCATAACCTTCCGGTGTGATCGCAACAGGAATAAGCCGCGCGCCTTGCCTGCGAAAAATATCCATCGCTACGCCGTAGGTCGGTCGCTCAATCAACACCGCATCCATCGGCCCAAGCATAATCTGGGCAATCAAATTTATGGCCTGCTGAGCACCTGATGTGATTAACAATTCCTTAGGTGACAGCAGCAATCGATGATGCTCTCTGAAATGCTGGCTTAGCGACTCGCGAAGCTCTTCATCCCCTTGAACGCTGGCATAAGTCCCCATAACCTTAGGATAGAGATCAAACACTTTTTTCACATAGTCCGATAAGAACAAATTCGGCAGCAAATTAGGATCAATCAGCGCTTGAGAGAACTGATACTTAGCTGGAATTCGATGAATATCAGATAACGAGTTATTCACTGCATAAGAGGTAACGACGGTGCTCTCTTCCAACCCTTCAGAAAAAGCATTGTCCTCCGATACGTAATATCCCGATTTGTCTTTTACATACACTTTGCCGTCCTCAACTAGCAATCTATAGGCTTTAAATACCGTCAGCCGATGCACATTGATCTCTTCAGCAAGCAATCGTATCGACGGTAATTTTTGATGGGCTTTCCATTCCCCTCGCTCTACACGGTTCAAGATATAATCATACACTTGCCGGAATAACGGATGGGCTTGCTGCGCTCCCGATTCTTTTTTCATCTGTTCATAACACCTCTTCGCCGCTGCCTCTTTCCATTATTGTACACGAAATATTTATTCATCTGTTCTGTTCCATACAATCTGTTCTGCCTTGCTCCCTATATGATTAACAAAAAACAATCTCGATCCGACATCTAAAGGGGAAATGAACATGATTTTTTTGGCTTATGCGCTCGTATGTCTTATATTTGGCACAACCTTTCTGGCAATTAAAATCGGAGTAGACGCCGGTGCTCCCCCTTTCTTCTCGGCAGGGCTTCGCTTTTTTCTAGCTGGCGCTATTCTGTTTCTTTGGATGGTTTGGAAACGCAAGGCAAGCTTCTCCTTGCTGCTGCGCAAAGAGATGCTGTTCACTGGGGCTACGCTGACGTTTGGAACCTTCTCTACGCTGTACTGGGCGGAGCAATATGTATCTTCTGGACTCGCGGCTGTGTTATCGGCTACGGGACCCATCATGATTTTGCTGCTGCAAACGGCTATTCTTCGGCAAAAATCTCCCAAACACTCGCTATACGGCTGCATTATTGGCTGCATCGGTGTACTGCTGTTAGTTTTGCCCAATCTTTCGGTGGATGTCTCACCCTTGTGGCTTGTCGGCTGCGGGGCCATACTGATAGGAGAATGCTGTTATGCATCAGGAGCGCTATATTCCAAAAAAGTAATCAACCGCATGTCCGATGTTTCACCAATAGCCATGAACGCGGCACAAATGATGGTTGGCGGAGCGATGATGTTCATTTTATCTCTGTTCACCGAAGAGGTGCACCTTGAATCCTTTGCATCATTTCAGACGACAGGCTCATTAATTTATCTGATTGTAATTGGTTCCATGGTTGGGCATACCTTATTCTACTGGCTCGTCGCAAAGACGAATCCCGTTTTCCCATCTACATGGCTCTATATCTCTCCTCCAATTGCTGTAGGAGTCGGTGTACTCTTTTATGATGAGACAATCTCATGGGTTACACTGCTTGGTATCATTACGATTATTGGTGGAACCATCCTTGTAAATGCAGGTGCACTCAGCCAGTTAATCTCAAAGCGAAGATTGAGGTAGTAGGGTGATTAAAAGATAAAAAAAGGCAGCCAATAAGTTCATTGAACTTATTGGCTGCCTCTAATTTTTAAAAAGATGTATTTTGTCCAAGCTACTCGAACAAATCTGATTAAGCAGACTGCTTCAGCTCATCCTCTTGAGGTGCCTTCGTTTTGCGAATGAAGAGACCGATGAGAATTGCGAGGACAGAGAGAATTCCTCCGACGATAAACGCACTGTGAAGACCAGCTACCATTGCAGGTATTCCCTCAGCAGGGTTGGTCGGATCCGGGGATGTAGACATGTAATCTCTCATGCCGGACGACATAATGCTGACGAACAATGCCACACCAACCGCACCTGCCACTTGCTGCAGCGTGCTCATAACCGCCGTACCATGCGCGTACAATCTGCGCGGCAGCTGATTAAGGCCYGTCGTCTGCGCAGGCATCATCACTAATGAGATACCAATCATCATCAAGATATGCAGGAATACAACATATCCGCTCGTCCATGCTGCATCAATTCCAGAAAACAGCCAGATGGATACACTCATCAAGATGAGACCAGGTATAACGAGCACCCTTGGTCCAAATTTGTCAAACAAAATACCGGAGACCGGTGCCATAATACCATTCAAGATACTGCCGGGCATCATCACAAGACCAGCGCTAAGTGCAGTAAGCATCATGACATTTTGCAAAAATAGCGGAAGCATGATCATCGTAGAGAACATAGCCATCATAAGTACAAGCATCAGTACCGTTACAAGCGAAAACATAGGGTAACGGAAAACACGCATATCGAGCATCGGTTCCTTCACCGCAAGTTGACGCCATACAAATGAAATCAAGCTGATTCCGCCTACAATCAGGCACCAGACAACTTTAGGATCTGACCATGAGCCTTCTCCTGCGCTGCTAAAGCCATAGACGATGCCCCCAAAACCGATGGAGGAAAGCAGAATGGAAATAATGTCGACCTTTGGTTTCGTCAATTCACTTACATTTTTCAAATAAATCGCTGCATAGACGATAGAAACGACCGCCAAAGGAATGACCAGATAGAAAAGCCATCTCCAGTTAAGCGAGTCAACGATAAGACCAGATAAAGTAGGCCCAATAGCCGGAGCGGACATCATGACCAAACCGATCAATCCCATTGCGCCGCCCCTCTTCTCTGGAGGGAAAATGATAAGAATCGTATTCATCAATACAGGTATCATTAATCCTGTTCCCAAAGCTTGAACAACACGTCCAACAAGCAGAAACTCAAATATTGGTGCTGTCGCACATATCACCGTACCCGCAAGGAATAAAATCATTGCCCCGAGAAACATTTGACGTGTGCTAAACCATTGCTGCAAAAGTGCTGTTATAGGGACAAGAATACCGACTACGAGCATATAGGCTGTAGCCAGCCATTGTACAGTCGTTTCCGTGATGCTGAAATATCTCATGAGCTCTGGGAAAGCAATGTTCAGCAAGGTTTCATTCAGAATCGATACAAATGCGCCAATAATGAGTGCGGCAACGATCGGTCCTTTCTTGATTTTGCTAAAATCTAGGTTAGAATTAACCTCCATAGTAGGGCCGTTCAAGAATACTCCTCCTCCAATTTTCTCTTCTCTTTTCGGACAATTGTCCGCATTACTTACAAAATATACCGAACATTTGTCCTCATTGTCAATAACCTAAATTATGACACTAACGAAATGAACATTCAACTTCTTTGCTTCATGAATTCCGTCGCATATTTCAAAACTTCACAGCTTGATCCCTCAAGTTAGCATCTATGCTGAAGGCATAAAAAAAAGAGCCCTAATCTTTCAAAGGCTCTGTCGCATGACTTATCTTYTTACTTTTCTTTGTTTCATATCTGTGCTAATCTTTTTCCATTTTGCTTTTTCAGAGGCTGCCAATCGCGCATCCTCCTTACGTGCTAGATACGCCAACTCACGTTGGAGTTTGAGATAGCTTTCAAAACGAGCTTGCTCCAAAGACCCATCAGCTATTGCCTTTCGGACAGAACAGCCGGGCTCTTGCTCATGCTTGCAGTCATTGAATCGGCAAGTATTTGCAATTGAATCTACGTCATCAAATGCACCACGGAACCCCTCATCGGCCTCCCAGAGCTGCAGCTCCCTCATACCAGGTGTATCAATCATCAGTGCTCCACTCGGTAATTGAACAAGCTCGCGATGCGTCGTCGTATGACGACCACGATCATCCCCGCCACGCACATCATTGACTCGTTGCAGATCAACTCCGCTCAATTTGTTAATCAGTGTAGACTTACCTACACCCGAAGAACCTATCAGCGCAACTGTGTTGCCTATACCCAAATATGGTGCGAGCTGATCTAACCCTTCTCCCTGCGAGGCACTGACTACGTGAATAGGGACAGCAATCGCAATTGATTCTACCTCTGCGATGCGTGCATCCAAATCGTCGCATAAATCTGCTTTGCTCAGCACGATGATCGGCGCAGCGCCGCTTTCCCATGCAAGGATCAAGTAACGTTCCATCCTGCGTATATTAAAGTCATTATTTAAGGCATTTACTAAAAAAACAGTATCAACGTTAGCGGCTACAATCTGCTCTTCTACCGTGTCTCCAGCCACTTTACGGGAAAATTTGCTCTTTCGTGGCAGCAGCGCATGAATCGAAGCTTTCTGTTCCTCCAACCTCGGTTTTATAACTACCCAGTCACCGACTGCTGGAAAATCCTCTCGACCTGTTGCTTCAAAACGCAGCTTACCCGTTACTTCGCCCATGAGCTCGCCATGCTCACTCAATAGACGGTACATGTTTTTATGCTCCAATATAATTCGCCCGGCACTATACCCTTGTTTGGCATAAGCGGCAAAATGATTAGAAAAATAGTCGTTCCAACCTAATGATTGTAATACCGTATTCGTTGTTTGTTGATTCACTGCGGATTCCCCCTGTAATTGGTTATTCATATGGCTAACGCCAAAACCAGTCACAGTTGAATCCTCATCTGGGAAACGAAATTATTGTTCGCTTGAAAGGAGGATTCCTGTGACCCCGACTGCCGCACCTTCAATAATAGTTAATTTCTCCATTTTCATCTCTCCCCTCAAGCCAGCTTAACTAGCTTGCAACTAAATTTCTCCATTATTGTAGCATGAAAACGAAACATTGCGAAATAACGAAAACATAATGTTTCTTTCTCTCCGTCTATAGCTATAAAAAAACGACCTATCACCAGTTCTAATGAACGAGGGATAGGTCGTACTCATTAATTCAAGAAGCCGTCAAGCGCAATCGTCGGTTTGCCGTCCGCCTGCCAAGCTCCCTTATTATAACCTCCGTTATAACCAGGGGTCGCTTCCGGTTCCCAATAAAACACGCCAAGCCCTTTTCCACCTCCAATATTGCGTATTTTTGTCTTTATATCAGCGACAAAGCTTTTGGCAGCGGCAGGCTGGTTATAATCCATACCAATTTCGGTAATCATAACCGGCTTGCCATAGCGCGAAATCATATTGTTGGAGTTGCTGACCGTTTGCGTAACCTTAGTCGACCAATCTGCACTGGTAGGATAAAGAGACATCCCGATAATATCGAAGGTCGCTCCGTTAGCGATCAATCCGCCGATGTTCCAAACAAATAAACTGTTGTCATAGCCGTTGGATAAATGGACAATCGTTTTTGTAGCTGTACTAATAGATTTGACCGCATTGTTGCCTGTATTAATAAGCCAAGCGTAGTTTTGCATGTTTAAGGATGCTTTACCGTCATTCCAGAGCATGCCATCGTTCGTTTCGTTGCCGATTTGCACCCAATCGGGCGTGACACCTTTGCTTTGCATAGCTGTCATTACCTCGCGCGTATGATTCCAAACAGCATCCATCAGCTGCTGGAACGAATAGCTTGCCCAAGCAGCGGGCTTAGTCTGTTTTCCGGGGTCCGCCCACGAATCGCTGTAGTGCAATGTAAGCATGACGCTCATCCCAGCATCCTTCGCCCGCTTCGCCAAGGTTGCAGCGCGATCTTTATTCATATAGCCGTTGCCATAGTTCGAAGAAGGATTGACGAATACTCGAATACGTACGGAGTTGATTTGGTAATCCTGCTTCAAAATTTGAATAATGTCCCTAGTTACGCCGTTTTTGTCCTTCCACGCATACCCTTGCGCCTCCATGCCGGCTACCCAGCTAATGTCCGCACCTTTCGCAAATGCAGGTGCTGCGCTGACCTGCGGCACAGATCCCCCATTCACTCCAAAAATAGTCATTAACAATGCCGCAACAAGCGTCAAACTGTAAAACCTTCGTTTCATACATTCTCCTCCTTCACCTGAATGTTGAAGCATAGAAATTTAATGTATGCGCTTTCAATGTTGTGTTCTTATTATAGAGGCTGCCAAGCTTTGGCAAACAGGATACAATTGCAACATTCATTATGTTATTGAAGTCAATCACAAAAATGATTAGACTAATCTTAATAACGGAAGCGGGAGGAAAGTAATGTGGAGGGTTCATTATTGAAGAAAAACGGCCTATATTCCTTACCTCTGCACCAAGAGTCTAAACTGAAGTGGTCGCTCCACATTCTATATAGCTTTATACTAGTCGTGTTTATTAGCTTCATCATGATACCAGGAGATAGTAAAGAAAAAACCATAGTAAACATTTTGTTTCTAGCGTTCGCCATTTTTTTCGGATACATATGGCTTGCTATGGCTTTATTTAAAAAACCTTATTTAAAAATCACCAATGAATCTCTCGAATACAAATGGTTATTTGGACACAAAGTTATCCTAATGAACGATATATACAGAGTAGAGTGCTTTTCCGAAAGTGGAGTCAATAAACTTGGAATCTGGGCTAGCGAGCGAGGAAGCCGTTCATTTTGGGAAATTACAAACCGAATTTTGGGCAGGGACTATTCAGTAAGTATCGTAATGTCCAATTTTCAAAATATTGATTTTGAAAAATTACGTTTAACTATACTTTCAAAAATCAATAGTGCGCATAACCTTCCATGATCATTTCTCCAACGAACTGTATAATGCTTATTATGTTGAAAACTGATTTATTTTTAATTTAACGAATCTAATTAACGTTATATCACGAGTTACAGGGTTTCATGAGCTACTTTGCTCGAAATAACGATTCTGGGGTTCGTTACAATTGTAATTCATTATAAATGGTACAAATAAGATCTGCTGGGTTCGTAAGCTATAGGTTTGATAAGGGGAGGATATCTTTCTGCCTAAGCAACATCAAAAAAATAGGAGCTGCTCCAATCGTAGATAGATCTACTTTAGGAACAGCTCCTATTTTCACTTTATTTGAGACAGTCAATTCGTCACAAACTGAGTTCATCCTCAACCTTTTTAAGCACCCTATGATGTCCTAAAAGCGATTCAACTCTTAAGATATTTACTTTTCAATTCAAGTAATGCGCCCTGCAGACCATATATTCTACAGGGCGCTCTACTTGTTTCATTACTAATTAGATATTACAGAGACTTTATTAACAATTGATACAGGATGACTACCGCTTGGGCGCGAGTAGCCGTTCCTTTTGGATCGAACTTGTCATTGCCGACACCATTGATGATGCCAGCTTTATGCATAGCTTCCACCGCTTCTTTAGCGTAGCTTGCAATAGCTAGTTCGTCATTGAAGGCTGCTGCCGCTTTCTCATCATTCATCGTGATTCCTGCTTTCTGAATCGCTCGATATGCCATTGCAGCCATCTCTTGACGAGTAATCTTGTTGTTAATACCGAAAGAACCATCAGTCAGACCGGACACGATACCAAGCTGCTGAGCCGTAGCAACCGAGTCGTAATACCACGCACCTTGCTTAACATCTGAGAATGTACTTGTTGCGTTCGGTTGTTTCAGGTCAAGCGTTAGCATTAACATTTGGATGAATTCAGCTCGTGTAACTGAATGGCCTGGTGCGAACGAATCCTTTGTCACACCGTTTACGATTCCGCGTGCAGCCAATCCATCAATACTGTCACTCGCCCATGCGATTGCTTTAGAATCGCTGAATTTAACTGGACTAGCGATGGCAGCATATTTGCTAAAATGCTTCGCATTAAATTCCACCGTGCCAGTATCCTTGTTATAACGGCCATTCTTGATGATTTCAAGTTTGCCATCATCCGACAAGTAATAGATCACGATTTGATCCGTGCTCTCTCCAGGCTTCAGCGTGTAAGGTATTTCAACCTTCACCTGCTTGCCTTGACCGAAATCAGCAATCTTCTGACCGTCAACACTTAAGTTGAAGTCATAGACCGTATTCGAACCTACTAAAGTGCGTGCTGCTTCTGGCAGCGTGCTGTTATCCACCTTGGCAACACTCAATTCAATACTGATTTTGCCGGCGGCACCTTCGAATAACGATACAGGCAACTGTACAGATACGAGCCCGAAAGAAATCTCAATACGTTTAATGCCTGCTTCTTTGGCTGCATTCACTTGATCAACTGGTATGGATACTGTAATCAGTTTGGCATTCTCGGTACCAAGAACGAATAGCTTCATCGTTCCAGCCTTCGCTTCAGGCAACGCCTTCTTCACATCATCGGCTTTGACTAGAGCTTTAGCGTTACCGCTCGAATCCACTTCTGCCATCACTTCACCAGGTTTAACAGGAGTTTGATCCGTCGGTGATGTTGGCGTGGTATTCGGGTTAGTGCTATTGCTATTAGTCGTTGCTTGCGTTACTTCGGATAGTACGGATTCTCCAGCATCATTGACAGCTGCAACCTTGTAGTAATAAGTAGTTGATGCCGACAAGCCACTATTTTGGAACTTGCTTTCAGTAATCAGCTGCATGTTGACTTTGCTGTAACTGCCATCAACAGAAGCGGAACGATAAACGTTGTATCCCGTTGCGTTCTCCGAAGCTGTCCAGCTGACCTCAATCTCGCTGCTGCTCTTCGCTTTCGCAGAGACACCAGTCGGTGCAGCAGGGCTTGGATCAAGGTTCAGATAACCTTCTGGATTGATAACCGCATAGTATGCCGGCTTGGCTACCAACGCCTTATCAAAGAGCAGAGGGCTTCCCGAAGCACGCCAGCTCTGGGAATCCGCCTTGCCCCAGAAGGTAACGCGTTCGATGCTGCTCGCATACTTCTTGAAAATAACGAATAGCTTCGCATATAGCTCAGCCTGTAAAGTCTCCTCTTCCTTCGTGAGCGTGCCAGTTGACGGGATATCCAGCTCGGTGATGCTAACCTTCACGCCTGCTTGAACAAAACGAGCAATACTTGCTTCCACGGTCTCTGTATTCAAGCTCTGGATCCAGTAATGCGCCTGCATGCCGATGCCTTCCACTAGCAAACGTCCAGGCTCTTTATTGCGATCGTCCGTTTTCCACTTCTCGTTAAGGTCTTCGGCCATCAGCGCCATACCTTCCCGTTTCCAAGGCTCATTCTCGTTATAGTCGTTGTAATACAAAGTAGCACCCGGATCAGCCAAACGCGCGAACACAAACGCATCGTAGATATAGTCTGCGCCGCTTTCTCCCTTGCTTTTATCAGCGCCGTTCTCATAAGCCATGTACCAAGGGGAATCCTTACGCAGAACCGTTTTCCAGTCCGTAGGAATGCCCGATCCGCCGTTAAAAGCCTCGTTTACGACATCCCAAGATACAACTTTGTCCTTGTAGTGTCCAGCAACATTGCTGATATACTGTTCCATGTTCGCCTTGGCTTCTGCACGAGCAAGTGGTTTGTTTCCTTCGCCCGTAGTCAGCCAAAGAGCCGACTGGGAATGCCAGACGAGCGTATGACCATGAACCTTGATATTGTTCGCCTGAGCCCAGTTCACTAGAATGTCGGCATTACCGTAGTTGTACACGCCATTAGCAGAGCTTAAATACTGCGGCTTCATATCATTCTCAGGCGTCATGACGTTGTAATGATGCTTATACATGGCCGTATTCTCGGCATCAGTCGTCTGACTAGGACTCATGACGTTACCGATTAGGAAATAATCCTTATAGGTATCTGCGATTGAAGATAATGTCAGATCCCACTTAGGAATCTCCTTCAGATCGCCAACTTGGCTGATCACAATCTGGTCAATGTACCACACATCAGCATGAGCAGCTGCATCGTTAGTAACTAAACGGAAATCGATTGATTCCAACGGTCTCTCCATTAACAGCGTTAGAACGTTTACCTCTTTCCATTGACCGATCGGCAGATTGCCTGGATTACTTGGAAGTTTGTTTGCGCTATTGGCGTAATCCTGATTAAGTACCAGTCCAGGGCCAGTAAGCATACCTTTGCCTTCGTTACCGACAGCTGGGGCATAGAACCATGCCGAGATATTATAAACTCCTCCGGCAGGAAGCGGCTCAGCAAGAGTCAGCCGAACAGCGTTGTCTGCGCTGGTATAGCTTGTATCAGGTACATGTGTAACCTTAAAAGCGCTATCGTCGCTCTTCCCAGCACCAGTTTCATTGATCCACTCAATCTTTGAGGATGCAGCTGACGTTAAGAGGCTTCCTTGCTCCGCTTTATTGTCGAAGTCGAAACGCAACAACTCCTTGGTCTCTGGCTCCTCCACTGGCGCAGGCGGGCTTATGAGTTGCAGCTTTACCTCATCTAAATAGAAGGTGAAATCTGTCATTTGTGCGTCGTTGTGAAATACAATAGCGCTAACAGACTTATGGTCTGCGGGTACAGTGAATTCCAATGCTACATCCGCCCACTGGCCAGCTGCCAGATTTACCTTGGTTTTCCCAACGGTGCCGTAAGTATCGTTGTTTCCGCTATCTTTGGTTTCTACGCGTATGCCCAATGTGGCGTCTTTCGCACTAAGTGCCTTAGCTGTCAGCTTATACTTGCCGCCTGGCAACATCGGCATCGTAGGCAAGGTATTGCGAAGGGCAACCCCGCTGTAGTTGTTCGCAACAGTCGGAGCGACGCTCAGACTGCTAGTACCTGCGGCAGCGTATTCCTGCGTCCGACTAACTGTCGCATCACCGTTTAGTTGAAGCGTGTTGCCGCTTTCAAAACCCTCATAGTAAATGACATCCGAATTTGGCATGAGGGTGAATGAATGGTGTATAGGAGCCGCAATCATATTGCCAGCGGCATCTCTCAGACGCATGATGTATATGTTGCATACTTCGCCTTTATTTTTTGTGACACTGTTAAATGTCACTTCAACTGATTTGTTATCCTCAGCCCACTTAAGCGTAAAGTCGTCTGAGAAATCAAAGCCGATGCCAAAATCGCCTTTGTTCATAGGCTCATCAAATGTAATCTCGAGCGTATCGCTGGCAGTCAGATCCACCATGTTATTCAAACTGAAAGCAATTTCAGCATTAAATTCAGTCGTCGTCGCCGTGAGTAAAGGACGGTTTCCATCGTCCTTCAGGCTGTTCGGATACGGCGGCCAGTTCGGCTGAGGACCTGTCTTCTGAACGGCTGCTGATGCGTTCCAGCTGACCGTTTCCTGATTGTTCGCCAGCTTAGATTTGTCGATCGAGATCTCAAACGTGCTGCCTGGCATAGCCTCCATCTGCAACTTTTTCAGTGTGATGACATTAAAAGCATTATTCAGTATGCGGTTATTCTCATTAGGGTTCGTCGTTACGCCGTAATTGATAATCCAAGCCTGTTCAGTATCCTCCTGCAAAGATTGTGTCAGCTTGGTGCCATCGGCGTAGACTTCTACCAGATCCTTATTGATTTTGCTGGTAAAGCCATACATTACAGCCGCACCATTATCATTTCTAGCGGTGCCGTGGCGCAGTCCTGTTGCTAAGTCGATGCCTTGGAAGTATACAGTCTTGCTGTCCTTAGCAGTACCAACGGTCGTAATTTCGTAACGCCCGATCTTAACTTGCTCATCCGTTAAATTAAACACAGCTGTTCCGTTGACAACATCGGCTGTCCACGTGTCCTTCGTCGGCTTGTTATTTCCGTCAAGTATCGTTAGTTTAACCTTCGCATCGTCAGAGTGAACCTTGATTGTCGCAGGAATGCCTTCGGTGACAATCTCATTTTCGGTCCACAGCGTGTACTTGCCTGGGCGGGACCAACGGATGTAGGAGCTGTCGACATCGTAAGGAGAAATCGTCATATCAGAGATTTTGTCGTAAGTCCCTATTCCATAGCTTGGCGGGTCGCTTTTTGGGTAGAGATCCTTAACTTCCAGCGGCTTATTACTGAATGCCTTGTCCATAATAGCAATCATAAACGGCACGTCTCTGTCCTGGATGGCGTGAGCGCCGTCGCGCACACGTACAGCAATATTGTCACTATCTAGAAACTCATAGACTTCTTTAGCTGCACTCATCGCCATAACAGAGGAAGGTGGAGTCGTCCAATCAAAGTTATTATCTGCGACAAATGCGATAAGCGGTCTCGGTGCCATCAGTGCCTCAACGGCATGTGAATCGAACGGCATATAATCCATGTCCGTCTGTTGGTGGAATCCAGCCGCTGTTCCAAGACCCATCCAGAATGATTCGCCAGAGTACTGGATGCTATTGAGTCCTTTCTGGTTCCTGCGATAAATCCGGTCGAACGGTACGTTGTAGTTAAATAATTTGCCTTCAGCGGTGTAACGGAAGCTGGATACACCAGACTGTCCGCTATCTACAGGCGCTGCCGCACCGACACGTTCGTCCATGGCTGCCGACATCAGAGCATATTTACCGTTTATAGAAACGCCTGTTGTAATCGACTTATATGGGTTGATATTCCATTGATTTATACCTTCATGAGCTTCGGCGCTAATCTCCATTGCGTCAATGATTCGGGAGACAGTCCATGCCGCCGTCATTATGGAACCCGTATTGAAATCATACTCGTAGGGGTTAAATGGGTACAGCTTATAGTAGTCTCCGTTTCTGCTAGCTCCCCAGTTGGAGACACTGATTACAGCGTAGCCGTTTTGGATCGCCATGGCTGACTGGCCGAAACCAAAGGCGATGATAACTGGCCAGCCTCCCTCAGGCGCTGTGCCCGTAGGTACGGTGACATTGCCAAGACTCGCAGTCACGGTTCTTTCGTTGTCTTTTATAGTGACATTGACTTGGTTAGTCTGGGCATTCACTGTGATGGCGCTCTTAGTCGTCGGGTACTTTCTGCCATAATAGTAGTACTGAATCAGGTCTTTGAGTTCTTGCCTGCGTTCGAACCAATCTTCGTCGGTTTCTACTCGGCCCGTTGTGCCGCTAGTGGGGTCTAGAAACTTAAATAGATCGTTAAGTCCCGGTGACTTGGGCAAAGAGGTAATATCCTGTGGGAAAATATCGCGGGGCGGTGTAGGTTGTAAAGCCGTCTTATCGACCTTTGCGTTAATAATCACATTCTTCTGATTGGCTTCTATTCCAATTTTATCGATCTGGACACCGAGCGTACCCGTTCTTGTAATGCTGCTGAGTGCAAGTTCGTATACATTCTCGCTTACTTTCGTCAAAGATCCCTTCTCCGCTAAAGAGGAAGCGTAGTTAGATACTGCGGCGGGGGTGCCAGCGCTGAGAATGATATCATCTGCCGAAAGGTCTGATACAGCTGCATTGAAGGTCAGTCTTATGGCAGCGCTGTTCCTCACAAACGCTGTACCGCCAACATTTGCCACGTTAAAGATGATCGGGTTTCTATGGATTTCAACGATCTTTTCCACGTCGTCCACACCGTCCTTGGTAATCTTAAGATTGACGGTGCCTTCAWTAGTAACCCCGCTAATTCCGAGATTATATTGAGTGCCTTTCGACTCGTCCACCACAGTCAACGTTCCTTTGGTTACACTAGCGGTACCAGCTGAGATGGTAATGTCGCTCTCCGCTAATCCCAGTACCGGTTCTTCAAAGACCAGTGTAATTACATTTGATGTCGTACGATTCGCCTCGCCATTCGCCGCTGTGGTGTAGTTAGTTTTTATGATTTCATTATTATTAGGCATATTCTCATCAGCAAACACTAAATTCATATCAACTAAGGTAAGTGACATAATTACAACTAGAAACAATGAAATAAAGCGCTTACAAGATTTCATGCTTTAGTCTCC
The DNA here is from genome assembly GCF_056398745.1 of Paenibacillus sp. 01T424. Classification (NCBI taxonomy): domain Bacteria; kingdom Bacillati; phylum Bacillota; class Bacilli; order Caryophanales; family Paenibacillaceae; genus Paenibacillus; species Paenibacillus sp. 01T424. The sequence continues at coordinate 94,630 of NZ_JBFTPZ010000010.1, forward strand.
TTCAATTTTAACTTTTTTTCCGCAATAAATCTTACCTCCATTTGCGATAGACCTACTCAGCCGTATATTGTAGTGGTGGTAACGAGACCCGTTACTTTTCTGGTCGGCTTTGTTCGGTTTCCTTGGTTACAATCACCTCCTTCATATCCTTTCACTTCAAGCGATTGGATACTGGTACATGACCTTCATTTGGTAAAAGTGACAGCCTCGCAGACAAAACGATAATATTACGTAAAAAAGCGAAAATGATATGACTAGTATGACTAGTATGTTTTAATACTATCTCACAACATTTAGCAGCGTCAAGAAATTTGTAAACATGAAGCTCAGATTCAGAATATCTTACAATGATGATCTCCATATAACGCAGGACAGAAAAAACGCTCAAGCTGTTTCTTCATTTTGCTCTAGGACATGTAATCCTCCTATGTTCTATATCAAAAAGTCATCTCTAACATTTTTGGGGGATAGGGCACATTTTCTAAAGGGTCCACGACTTCGAACGATTAAGACAGTAGCTCCACATGTTATGATTTCAACAGTTCTTTATTTTGGGTAATCTGTTAAAAACAGATATATCTATATGAGTCTTGAATGGACGGCTCCCGCTCTTAAATGTATTTCTCAAATAATGAGCAAGTCCTTTTCTAATTAGCGAATGGTTGAATATCGGAGAATGTTAGTGGAATGGATTGAAGAATGATTTTTTCGGGAATGTTATTCGAGTCACTTAACTTTAAAAACACTTATATTGAATATACATTTCAATTCATTAAATCCTATAAGCTATAAGCTAGCAAAGAACGGTACTACTTTTTCAATCACAGCACTAAAGCATGTAAAACAAAAAAGATTAACGACGAGATTACCAATTCTACGAGAAGCTCCAATCAATTGGATAACAAAATAAGGACGTAAAAATATATTTACGTCCCCAACTACCCTATTCACTGACTCGAAATTCCTATAAATTAAGGAACAAACAACTTCTACATGCCCGCATGCGGGAACATATAGATCTACATTTCCAGTTCCAACCAAGCCACATACTCAACATGTAAGGACTGCTGAGCGTTGCACAATTTCCCAGATATAAAACCGCCAAACGGTCGGCATAACTTTACATGAATGACCATCAAGCGAGCCGTTCGAGAATTTCTGACGTACCTGCAAAACGATAATATAACTTAATTGTGCTATCCTTTGACACCACAATCTTCTCAACTTCGTATTACGCGGAAACTCGTCGGCAAATGGTACCAGAGAACTGAAAATATCAGTTCAAAGACTCCGTCGAAATCGTCTTGCATCCGTTGAATAATGCAAAATTTTGGAAACAATTATTTAAGGCTGTTCGCAATTGCTTTGTTGGCTTTATGCCGTTCTCGTACCATATATTTTTAACAACAAGCGTCCCGGCTTTTCGCTCCGCGATTACCTCGGCTCGTCCGATGAGGCTTTCTCCGTATAATAGAGGCAGCACATAATAGCCGAATTCCCGTTTGATTGCAGGCGTATAAATCTCCCAAGTGTAATCGAACCCAAATAATTCTTTGATCAGTTTTCTGTCCCATATGAAATTATCTAGTGGGGCAATCAGCTCGCAGCGCAATTTCGGCGTCGGATTTTGCAGGACGGCTGCAATAAGCGGTAAATCCTCCGCACAGCAGTACAGTGTATCCTTCATTTGTTCCACGGCAACCGCAACAATGCGAGCTTCGTGCAACAGCTGGCGGAAAACCTCGTTGCGCTGCTCCGCTTTCAATCCCCATATGTTCAGCCAGGCATCGGATGCGCGATTCCATAAAAGGCCAACAGCTCCGATTCGACGCAGTACCCGCCACTTATAATGCTCAAGCTCGCCCTTCAACGGCTCCGGCGCATTCAGCAGATTTGGCTGTATGTACTTACCGGCGATATCGTAATATTTACGCGTTCCTTTTTTGTGATGGATAATCAAATCGCCTGTCGAGTACATCTGCTCTAGAACCGACCGGGATGAATTGTTTCCGCTGCTCCAGTGGATGACCGATTGCCAAGTGAAATTTCCTTCCAATTTTAGATCATTCGAACTTAGCACACCGTGATTTTGGATGTGAGCCAGAACTTGTTCTACCAACGCTTCCATTTCGGGATAGAGCTTAGCATGTTGCCTTGCAGCCTGCCTGTACCGCTCAAAGTAGGGCCAGTTCTCGACAGGGATAATAGCCAAATTTTTGTCGGGATAATCTACCAAGAATCTATCTTTATACAGTAACTCGTCGAGCATGTTCTTGGTAAATCCTCTGATACGCGACTGCAACACCAGTTCGGCGTTTTTTCCGCAAACATCGATGGGATCGTATTGAATACAACCGACCTGCCGCACAAAATCCAATACTCCCTGCTTTCCAGCAAATTGATATTCGCCCAACAGCCCGTGCTTCAATAACAGAAACTGCCGTGCCTGGCGGTTCGTCATTTGAATCATGTACGCATCAGCTCCTTATCGAAACAAACGGAAGCTGCTTGCACCTGATGATGGATGGCGAGGTTGCTTATCTCAATAAAGTTACTATTTGCTTGTTGCCATAATGCTGGTATCCATTGGGGAGCTTCATCAGCAATCCCCTTTCCTAATTTTCCAATCACCGAAAATTGCTCTTTTTCAACAATTTCAACCACGTCTGTTCCCCCGATCTGTTAGAACACTAACAAAAACAAACATACGTTCCCGTAATATCTTATCATTGTCTTGAGCATAAAAACAAGAGATAATGAACTGCTGCCCGTGTCCTACGTGTAAGCAATCATTAAAGCAATGTAATTGAGCGAATCTGTTACATCTCATTTATTATTTCAGAATTATCAATATTAGACACTCCACATGTGTGGAGTCAGTGGCTCACTTCTCAACTGTCTTTTGATTATTATATTTCTGAATCTACCATATGTATTTACCTCTTTACGTGTATGCGATACACAACCACAAATATGTAGTTTATATAATTCTATTGAATTCTTGTAGACAACTCGTCTACGACATTTCAGGATATTCAGCTTGTAAAATTCTTTCGTCTACAATCCGTCTACAATATTAGGGTATAACAAAGCCCCGTCCTAGTGCGGGCGGGGCTTTCATGGTGAAGATCCACAATTCGCTGGAGTGTGATGCTTAGGTTGTTTTGAGAGATTGCATGATCCATTCGACAGGTTGTTCCAGGATTACTCCGTCTGTCTCCACCCATTGGGTAAGGCTATTCTCTTTGGCTTGAATAACGATAAAATACATATCTTCCGAAGCGGATGTATTCTGCAACGCCCTCACTCCGTCAGGAGCAATTCGAACGGAGGTTCCTTCGAACACATCAAATTCGTTTCCGTCCACTTGAAATTGACCTTGTCCTTTAAGAAAGATGTAGAGTTCCTCATTTTCTTTGTGTTTGTGATAGAAAGGGACTTCCGCCTTTGGGGGCAGATTATTGAGTGAAACTTCCATGCTCGTAAGTTGTAAGGATTCTTTTAGAAAGACTTTCCCTTTTAGCATTCCTTCCGTGACGTTTCCAAAATTCGAAAATGTACCTGCATGGTTAACCGAGTAATTCGCTTGATTCGGCTCCAACTTGCTCACCTCACTTTAGATCTAATTGTTTCAGTAACAGAATGATAAACTAAAAGGCTGGCAGGATGTTGCCTGTTTCGAGCAAGCTCTTTAAGTTGTTGAGAATGACAGGCCAGCCATTATTAAATCCTTCCATCTTGCCTTCATCTTTGCGAATATCCTTCTCTAATAAATCCTCGTGGCGTAGCGTCAGTTTTACAGTAGAGTTCAAGGGTGATAATTCATAACTAACCTTAGAGAATCGCTCTCCTTCAACGTCTCTGATGCTCCAGGTAACTGTGAGTAGACGATACGGCTCACATACAAGAACTTCACCATGATGATCAACCTTATCTTTATCCATCAATTTAAAGCTGGAGCCAACTTGCCAATCTGAAAAGATTTCACGACCGAAAAAATACTGCTTGGTGAATTCACTGTTAGTTAGGGCTTGCCAAAGCTTCTCGGGCGTAGTTGCGATGTAAGTCGTATAAACGAATGAAGTCTTATTCATGGTTAGAATCCTCCTCTAAGGCTTGCTTTAGTGTGTTTAATGCCTCAATTCGGTGACTCTCAAACTTGCCGATCCAGCGTTGATAAATTTCCCCGATAGGTATCGGATTAAGATAATGCAGCTTTTCACGGCCTTGCCAAACGACAGTAACAAGGTTTGCTTCTTCCAGCAGCTGAAGGTGCTTCGTAACAGCTTGACGAGTCATAGTCATTTGTTTACAAAGTTCTCCTAAGGATTGTCCGTTATTAGCGAACAAGAAGTCGAGTAACTCTCTGCGAGTTCCATCGGCAAGTGCTTTAAATACTTTGTCCATGCCCTTATTATATGCAACCATTTAATTGCATGTCAAGCTTCACAGTAAAATTGCTCAGCTCCCTTTTTTGCATGTCCAGTCAAATACTTAATCACTACCGACACACAGCACTCAACGTACATGGTATGCGGGAACAGGTCGACAGGTTGCACGGTTTGAAGCGTATAGCCGAATACGAATGGCAGCAAGTAGCTTCAACTTTCTGGGATAGAAACCTATATCACTCTCACGCCAACTTACAACTATTCCAATGCCTTATTCATCTATATGGTCAATTTCCGGGACTAGCGTTTGTTCTCTTATATTAGTCAAATCATTATAGCGAGAATGGTGCAGATCGAAGATGTACTTCATACAAATTCAACAACATCAATTTTGATGTGTGATAGGTGACCGTTACCAAATATATGTCTGTCACTCATACAATCGATTCTGTGCATCAAACGAAAAAAAATGATATTATGTAGGTTGGGTAAAAGAGTTTAACTACGGCTTTTATCGATTTTTATATATTGCAACAAGAGGAGATATTATGAGTAACGAACACAACTTTTGGCTTGATTTACCAAAGCCGTTTTTTATATTAGCTCCAATGGAAGATGTCACAGATGTTGTATTTCGTCACGTCGTTAGTACAGCTGCGAAACCCGACGTATTTTTTACAGAATTCACAAGTACAGATAGTTATTGCAGCCCTGCAGGTAGAGCCAGTACTCGTGGCCGGTTAACATTCACTGAAGATGAGCAACCGATCGTCGCTCATATTTGGGGCAATAAACCTGCATTTTTTGAACAGATGAGTATTGATATGAAAAAACTAGGCTTTCGTGGTATCGATTTAAACATGGGATGCCCCGTCCAAAACGTCGCATCCAATGGAAAGGGTTCTGGACTAATCCAGCATCCTGAACTTGCAGCCGAAATTATTCAAGCAGCAAAAGCAGGTGGATTGCCGGTTAGTGTTAAAACAAGATTAGGGTACTTTGAAATTGACGAGTGGCGCGATTGGTTAGGGCATATATTGAAACAAAATATTGCGAATCTTTCCATTCACCTTCGTACAAAAAAAGAGATGAGTAAAGTAGAGGCGCACTGGGAGCTCATTCCTGAAATAAAAAAATTACGCGATGAAATTGCACCAAATACGTTGTTAACCATTAATGGAGATATTCCTGACCGCGCAACGGGACTCAAATTAGTGGAACAATACGGCGTTGATGGTGTCATGATTGGCCGCGGCATTTTCACCAATCCGTTTGCTTTTGAAAAAGAACCTAAAGAACATAGCGCGAAGGATTTTCTCAACTTACTGCTTTTACAGCTAGATCTTCACGATAAATATTCAAAAGAAAACGAACCACGTCCATTTAAACCACTTCTTCGCTTTTTCAAAATCTATGTTCGTGGATTTAGAGGCGCAAGCGAACTAAGAACTCAATTAATGGATACGACGTCAACAGATGAAGTACGTCGTTTAGTAATACCTTTTTTAGACCAAGAATTAGAATAAGGTATTTATCAAAAAAATGAGAGACCTCCCAAAAGTTCAATGAACTCTTGAAGGGTCTCTCATTTTTATACGATGTGGCCACAGAGACTTCTCAGCCAGATTACCGCATGGAGCGTTGTCATATGATGTTCACGCTCTTTTATTGACGAAAATTATTTTCAATATTAATATTTTTATTAAGATAATAATTTCTAATATAATTAGCCCCTTTTTTCAATCTATTTAATTTAACCTAACATTGCGAAGCAGGAGGAAATAAAAGATGACGACGGCACCTGACAAAAACATCATCGTAACGAACCAGCCAACGAGAGAGCAGCTTGAAAAGATTTACGATATTTTAGATGAATGCTTTTCAGTAGGCCGAGTTTTTTTCCAAGAAAGATTAGACCTCGATAGCACATATGATCCAGAGACAACATGGTTCGCAATGGTCGACGGTGAGATTGCTGCTAATGTGCAAATTTTCCCTCTTTCTATTAGAGTCGGTCAAGCGATCTTGAAAACTGGTGCAATGGGCAGCGTCGGTACAGCTCCAAATTATCGTGGAATGGGCCTTACGCACAAAATTCTTCATGCACAAACAGACTACATGAAAGAAACCAATTATGATATAAGTTTACTTCTGGCTAGTAAGCATGCATTTTATGAAAAGGTTGGCTGGGAACTTATTCCCGAGACTGCTTACGCTATTGAAAAGCAAGCAAGCTTTGAGCAGCAAAGCAGCTATGACATCGTTCCTTTTGAGCCTCGTTATCTTGATGATATCCRTTTCATATACGAACAGTTCAATCAGAATCGCACCTATACTGTAGTCCGTAATGAATCATACTGGAATGATCTAATAAACTGGCCGGAATGGAAAAAAGCAGACTGTCTGCTGCTCCGCAGAAATAAAAAAATTGTAGCTTATGGCATGATTGAAAAGAAGGATACTGAACAAGTATTTATTAATGAATTCATGTATTTGAACGAGGCAGTGGACGGTGTTGAACATTTATTTCATGCCTTATGTCAGCTGCGCCCAAGTGCAAAGCAAATATTAGCGATGCTGCCAGAGGATCATAAGCTATATTCCTTTTATCAACAACATCAAGCGCAATCCATTCCAATTAATCAGGCGATGTGGAAAATGATCAATCTACATTCTACATTCCAAAAGCTTCGGCCTGAATTGGAACATCGACTTAACACTAATAACTTGATGGCAGATCAAGAACTGTACATAGCGCTTCAATGCGGAGAGGATCATATATATCTTGATTACAAGCAGAAGCTGCTTTCCGTTTCCGATGTTAGTCATGCTGAGTCCTATGTCGAGGTAGAAGTGGATGAACGTAATCTCATAACTTATTTGATGTTCGGCTATAATGCGGCAGGCAGAGCAAAGGATAGTGCTGAACAGGCAAACATTTTGCAAGCTCTATTCCCGAAACAGCAGGCCGTGTTTTATTTGACCGACAAATTTTAAGTCATTTTCCTTCAACTGATGTTGCTTAATAGCTTATAAAAAGGGGTGTGTCGCAAGTCCAGAACTGCTCGGACTTATGACACACCCTAATTTCGCATAACGCTAACTACTAATCGTTTTTCATTTTTGATCTTCCTAACAAAACAGCACCATAGGCAGCATCCCTAATCGGCAAGATCAGCTTTGTTTGCGGGTAGGTTCGTGCAAGCTTTCGTTCCAATGCATCTTTTACAAAACGAGATTTTTGCAGCACACTTCCTGCAACGGCAATCGGACTTTCATATAACTCTAGTCGCTCAATAACAGGCACCACAAGTTCAAATAGACTGGCTGCACATTGCTCCGCTAGCTCAAGCGCTTGCGCATCCCCTTTCTCGCATGCTGTCGTCATGATCGGTGCGAGCTTCGCAATATCTTTTTTTGTTGTATTTTTATGATAAACAAAGCCAATAATTTCTTTCACAGTGCTTAGCCCAAGCTGCTCGTATACTAGCGCTGGAATGATTGTATCCGTCATTCTTCCGTCCTCTGCTTGAACTAAAATGGACAAGAGATTGCGCCCAATGCAATAGCCACTTCCCTTGTCATCAATGAGATGGCCAAAGCCTCCTGTGCGATGCTGCTCTCCCTTTTCATTCACCCCGAAGCAAATCGACCCTGTACCGGCAATGAGAATAATGCCTTGCATCGCATTTTGTGCTCCGTATAATGCGGTTTCTTGATCACCTGTAATCGTTAACGGTCCTATGTAACCATTATCTCTCACATGCTTCTCCAAAAAATGAACGACTGTCGGATTGCTTACGCCTGCTGCTCCTATACAGATATGAGTAACTTCCTCTAAATTGCTGCAGTAGAGCTTCGTTCGATTAAAAATTTCCTCAAAGGAGACAGCAATCGCATCAGCATCCCCGCCGTTATAATTAATTGGTCCTACAGTAAAGGTTAATAAAGCATCTTCCTGGTCATGGATAATTGTGACAGCTGTCTTGGTGCCGCCTCCATCAACTCCAACGATATATGCCATACTCATATCCCCCTAAAGCTGAATCGTAATGTTGGCAGTTGGTGTAAGCTCACCATTTAAGATTGGAATAAGTGATTTGAATGCATCTAATGAATACTCAAATGCTGCAATTCCGCAGAACTCACCATCGATTAATGTTAAATCATATGGTCGGCCTAATGTAATGGCCGTTACTTTACAGTCTGCTGCCAACAGCTTCTGTACAAGTGCAAGTTGACCTCTGTTTTCACGCGCATTGAACAAGCCGATTACAACATGCTTGCAGCCTTCAGCCTTTTGCAGCGCAGCTTTGATCTGCTCCTCGCTCGGATCAATGCTGATAATCTCATACGCTGCATGAAAATGCTCACCCATATATTGCGGGAAGCTAAGATCTTGATTGACACTGCTGGATGCAAGATCGGTGCGATAGGAGTAGGAGCCCATAAATAATACTTGCTCATCACCTGTTTGAATAGGATCAATCTCACCGTTAATGCGGCAGATCGTTTCCGTTCGCATCAGATCATTCGCACGGCGATGTACATCGCAGCCAACTATTTCGTAATCTAGCTCCTCAATAACTGCATATTGGGCTTTATAAGCTAAAATTTTTGTAACAGCTGCATCAATAACCGCTTCATCCAAATCACCGTTTGCAACAGCTTCTTCTATTAAATGAATCGCTTCTTTAACCGTTTTAGGCGTATGACTAATAAATATCAAATCAATACCTGCTTTAACGGCCCCTAACGCTCCTTTTGCAGTACCATAATAGCGTTTAATCGCATCCATTTCCAAACAATCCGATACAACTAAACCTTTAAATCCTAATTTTTCTTTTAATAGCTCTGTAATAATCGTATAAGACATCGTTCCCGGCAGCCCGGACTTATCGATTTGCGGAAATAAAATATGTGCGCTCATAATAGCTTGAGCACCTTGCTCAATTGCAGCCTTAAACGGCAGCAGTTCAAGATGCTCTAATTCCTCTACCGTTTTTTCAATCGTAGGCAAGCCAATATGCGAATCGACATTTGTATCACCATGACCTGGAAAATGCTTAAGCGAGGACATTACGCCTCCACCCTGTAATCCCTTCATCATTTCAATCCCATATTGTGATACCTTCTGGGCAGAATCCCCATAAGAACGAACGTTGATAACGGGGTTCAAGGCATTATTGTTAATGTCCATCACTGGCGCAAGATTGAAATTAATACCTAATGCTTTTAATTCTCTGGCAGTCATTCTACCTGCTGCATACGCATTTTCAGGTCGGCCTGATGAAGCAATTGCCATTGCCCCAGCAACATTTGTCGCGTCCTTGGGCATTCGAGTAACACGACCGCCTTCTTGGTCAATCGTAATAAAGCCTGGGAAGCCTGTATGTGTCGTGAACCATTGCTGCAACTCAGCTACAAGCCCGCCTAATTGATATTTATCTTCGATATTATGTGAAAATAATATAATATTGCCGACTTTATACTGCTCGATTACTTCCTTCAGCTCAGGAGATATCTCAGTTGACGGGAAGCCTGTGACGAACATTTGCCCGATCTTTTCACGCAAGCTCATTTGTTTTATTGTTTTCATCAATTGCTCACCATCCACTAACGATATAAATGATATTGCTGCTTCATTTCTGCAAATTGCTTGCTTTCCTCTGCGAACTGTTCAAGCAGCTGCTTTGCTCTAATATTTTCCGTACGATACATGCTGTCCCCGCCCAGCAAATCGATAAATGGGCGTGAGCCCTCCTTCACAGGAGGCAGGAATGAAAATTGCTCATACAAATCTCTTATCGCAAATAATAAGGTTACGCCAACATCTAACGGCTTCATCACTTGGATATCTGTAATATATATTTGTACTCCGCCACATCGTTCGCCAACATGCTTAGATGAGGCCGGCTTGAAATGAACAGGACGGAAATGTACACCTGGCATTCGTTTGGCGTTCATCTCATCTGCCAATTGCTTCGCTTGAATGAAGGGAGYGCCAATCATTTCAAATGGGAACGTTGTACCGCGTCCTTCGGAGCAGTTTGTACCTTCAAATAAGCATGTACCTGTATATAATAACGCTGTTTCATATCGAGGTATCCCAAGTGAAGGATGAACCCAAGTTAATTTTGTATCCGGGAAGGACATGCTCCGTTCCCAGCCTTCCAAACGAACGACATGAAGCGAAGCATTCCAATTCATTTGATCATTTGCCATCATTGCCACTTCACCTGCTGTTAGGCCATATCGAACAGCGAGCTCGTAATTTCCAACAAATGATTTGAAGCTAGGCTTTAAAATATTCCCTTCCACGTTTACCCCATTAAGCGGATTAACACGATCAAGAACAACAAATTCTACGCCTGCCTTAGCACAATCTTCAAGTGCATACAGCATCGTATATATATATGTGTAATACCGTACACCAACATCTTGAATATCGTACACAACGATATCTACTTCATCCAGCATTTCCTTTATTAAACGCTTGGAGTCTTTACGGTATAAACTATAGACCGGAACATTCGTCAAAGGATCCATATACGTCTCTACTAATGCCCCTGCATCCAAATCTCCGCGAACACCATGCTCAGGTGAAAACATCGCAGTAAGATTAAAATTTTCATGCAAAATGGAAATCGTTGATTCAAATTTTTTTGTAAGCCCTGTCGGTGCTGTAATTAATCCTACGCGCTTGCCTTCAAACCATTGACGATAATTCATAATCGAATCGATCCCATTCAACACCATATAAAGTTGCCTCCTTACTGAACTGTTACCAAAGACTAGATTGTCTAACCTTCATCGTTTCAGCAGGCACCATAAAGGCTTCTGCATATGTTTTTCTAGCTTCACAGCCGCGAACAACTGCTAATGCTTTATAGTAATCCATATATTTGAAAGATTTGCTATTCGTCACAAACCAATGTTTGCTTAAAGCATCAATCCATAGATCATATGCCGCCTGATCGAAATCCACGTATAGGTAAGGGACATAATCGACAGCATCTTCCCAGTTTTCGGAATAATATAGTCTTGCTGCAAAGTGAGCAGGAAGATCTCGTTCAAAGGATGATAGGCTTGCGAAGAAACGAGCATCATTTACGATATGATGCGTTAGCGCATGATCCTTATGCATACTGTTTTTCCAATGTGTAATAATAATATTTGGCTTTACACGGCGAATAACATCACAAACCTCCATACGAACTTGTTGATTGTCAGGCAGCTCTCCGTCACAATAATCAAATACAATAGCTTCACCGCCAAGCATACCAGCAAATACTTCCGCCTCTTTCACTTTTTGCTGACGGTACTCCTTCATATCCCCTCCTGCTGGCACACCTCTTTCACCTGCAGTTAATGCTAGTGTCACAATGCGGTCTCCCTTTACACTATGACTAGCTAGTACACCACCGGATGCTAGTTCCACATCGCCAACATGTGCTCCAATGGCCAATACTGTTAATTTTTCACTCATCTTTATAGTTCCCTCCGCAGTATAGAAAATTGTTTTTCAATACTAAATCCTGCTTTTTGATAGATTCGAAGAGCCGGATTATTGCTTCCAGTGAATAATGAAATATATTGACAGCCCACATGTTGAAAAGCCTCTACCATTCGGAAAAATAATACACTGCCGAGACCATGACCCTCATGCTCTGGCTGAACACCGATACCGCAAAAAAATGCTCGACCATTCGATTCTGAAATAATAGGACCTGCAAAGCCAACAACTTCGTTGCCATGCACAGCTGCTATAAGAGGTGCGCCATCCTTCACATACGATACAACATCTTTTTCCCACTGCGGATTTTGCAAGGCAGCAAGCGTTGCTTCAAGACCATTATGCAAAGCAGGGGCATAAGGAGTAACATAATAGCCTTTACTATTTGCTTTAACTTCTTTGCTTGTCATATCTTCAGGAACACTAAAGTTTCCGAGTCTTAAGTACATGCCGCATTGCGTCGCCCGATCCACGTACCCTCTAGCGATTAAAGCGTCGTATAATGGCTGGTCCTTACTGATGCCTGGGGCATTGTTGTGCTCATGCTGCCGCGCACTTGGAATATTCCATATCAGCTTAATAGGGTTGAAAAACAATACTTCCGCCTGTCTTTTTCCAAGCACTTGGAATCTTTTTTCTATACCTAAAAGAAAAGCATCGTAATACTCTAGAGCAGCGTCTTCGGCATCAATAATAACACTCGTAATATAGCCGGCTACATCTCCAAGCGGGAGGTCGTCACCGCTGCAACCGGCTGCAAAACCAACAATACCTTTTTCATTACAGCCTACCCATATACACTCCGCATCGAAATAAGGATGATCAATGAAACTATCTTGAAACTCCCGCTCTGTAAATGGTTTGTAATCATATTTTGTAGCCTCTCGATTCCAAAGCTCTACAACTTCAGAAAGATCTTCAAATGAAAAGGGTCTGATTTGCATCATTCAAACCTCCTGTGAACGTCCAAGATAAGGCCAAGAAATTTTGCCCATGACTACTGGCTGAGAAGCTCCAGTTACTAGTGGAATATTGTTTGGTAAGCGCTTCATCGTATAATACGCTAGTACAGCAAATGCAATGGCCTCCTTAGCATCACTATTGCCACCGACATCCTCCTGCGTCAGCACCTGCACCTTATAGGATGCAAATAATTGCTGCAAATCACGCAATAACGTTTGGTTATAGCTGCCACCGCCACCAATTAGCAATTGCTGGGCTTGATGCTGTGGCGCAATATACCGTTCATAGCTATCTATGATGCTCCATGCTGTTAAGTGTGTAGCTGTTGCAACAACATCTTCAGCTTTCCAGTTCTTAGCCTCCATCCATTCAATAATTTGTGCAACGTATGGTTGACCAAATCGTTCTCTGCCTGTCGATTTCGGTAAAGGCATCCTATAATAATCATCTTGCTGCATCCATTTCAAAAGCTCATCAATCACTTGACCGCTCGCAGCAATTCTACCGCCAACATCCATCGTCATTGGCGCAAATAATTGCGATACAAGCCCATCGATAATCATATTTCCAGGACCAGTATCAAAAGCAAATACCTGTTCCGGCGAGGCATTTGCAGGAAGAACAGTCACATTCCCTATTCCTCCAATGTTTTGCAGAAGAAGTGTTTTCTCTGGATTGTTAAACAATAAATATTCAGTAAATGGTACTAACGGCGCTCCTTGTCCACCCATTGCCATGTCAGCGACTCGAAAGTCTGATACGCAAGGAATTGCTGTGCGATTCGCAATTACTGCACCATCACCAATTTGAACCGTACAATGCAGGTTATAGCCGTCCATAACATTTTCTTCCGGAGCATGATAGATCGTTTGACCATGTGAACCTATTGCAAATATTTGTGATGGTTCAAGCCCGCATTTCCCTATAACGGACAATGTGGCTTGGGCGTATAATTCACCAAGCCACATATTCATTGCGCCAACTTTATCAATCGTAGCGTTATACCGGTCAAAAAGCTCAAATATTGCGTTTCTAACTTGCTTCGGAAAAGCAGTGTTCTCAAAAGCCAGCAGCTCAATCTCTACTCCTTGCTCTTTATCCGGCATTGGAGAAAGCTTAATTACCGCTGCATCAATACCATCTACTGATGTACCAGACATCAAGCCAACTAAGTATGTTGCTTCAACTTTTGATTGTTTGTCCATTAGCCCTTCACCGCTCCAACTGTTACTCCTTCAAGGAAGTATTTTTGTAAACTGAAGAACAAAATAAACATTGGAACTGCTGAAATTGTTGCACCTGCCATCATTGGTGCAAAGTAAGTTGTATTCGCAAAGCGGAAGTTTTTCAAGCCGACCTGAATCGTTTGCATATCCATCGTATTCGTTACTAGGAATGGCCAGAAGAAGTCATTCCATGCTGCCATGAACGTTAGGATAGCCAGTACTGCCATAACTGTTTTTGATAGAGGCATAATGATATGCCAGAAGATTTTAGGTTGAGAACAACCTTCGATTTTAGCAGCTTCAATAATTTCAACTGGAATGGAAGACATGAACTGCTTAACCAAGAAAATGTTATACACCGTTACGATACTTGGCATAATCAAAGCTGTATACGTATTTTGTAATTCAAAAATATTTACAATCAATATATATAGTGGAACCTGTGTGACTTGGCCAGGAATCATCATCGATCCTAGCAAAATAGCGAACAAAATGTTTCTTCCTTTAAATCTCATTTTTGCAAAAGAATACCCTGCAAGTGTAGCAAAAAATACGTTAGATACCGTGATACAAGCTGCCACAATAAAAGAGTTCATTAGCCAATCCCATGAATGCGGGCTGAAGTTAAAGAAGAATTTATAGGATTCAAATGAAATCTTCGACGGGATGATCGAATAGCTCATTGCACCAGCTTCTACCGGATCACCGAACGAGGAAATGATCATAAAGTAAATCGGGAAAATGGYAGCTGCGGCAAATAGGATAAGGAACGTAATAATTAGACCATTACGGACGAACAGATACCCTTTGCTTCTTATGTTATTGTTGAACAAACCCATAGTATCCTGCCTCTTTCCTAGTATTCTATTTCTTTGCCCAAAAACTTAAATTGAAGGTATGAAATAATTGCGATAATCGCTGCTAGAAGTAATGATTGTGCTGCTGCCTCACCAAACTCAAAATATGTGAACGCATTGTTAAAAATCAACAAACCTACCATTGTTGTTGCATGGTCTGGTCCACCGCCTGTCATAAGATAAGCGTTTTGGAATACTTGGAAGGAACCAATGACACCTGTAACAAGTAGGAATA
Organism: Paenibacillus sp. 01T424; assembly: GCF_056398745.1. Lineage (NCBI taxonomy): Bacteria > Bacillati > Bacillota > Bacilli > Caryophanales > Paenibacillaceae > Paenibacillus > Paenibacillus sp. 01T424. The sequence continues at coordinate 109,818 of NZ_JBFTPZ010000010.1, forward strand.
GCGTGGTTGGCTTAAGGAAAGGAACGACGATAAACCAAAGCTTTTGCAAGAAAGTCGCGCCATCAATATCAGCTGCTTCATAATAGCTGTTATCAATACCGAGCAATGCAGCTAAATAGATAATAATCGCTGTACCATGACTTGATAGCCATGACATTAATACAAGTGAAAACATGGYAGTTGCACTGGAACCAAGCCAGTTTTGATTAGTAATCCCAAAAAACGACACAACCTGATTGGCAATACCTGATTTTAACGGATCGAAGATCCACAGCCATACAACAGCAAGCGCTACACCTGATGCTACAGCTGGCAAGTAATATACTGCTTTAAAGATTGTTTGTGTTCTTTTCTTGAAAGGTATAATCAAAATTGCAATTAAGAAGGATAGAAAAATATTAAATGGAACCGTTAATAACGTATATACTAATGTGTTTTTCAATGCTTTCCAGAAAAGTTCATCTGAAAATGAGTTAACGAAGTTTTCCAGGCCGACATATGTGGACCCTAATGGACGATATTCTTGTAAGCTGATCATAAAAGCATTGATTACTGGATATGCGGTAAATAAAGAAAACGCAATAAGTGCTACTGCGATAAACGCGTATCCCCAACCTAAGTCACTTTCGAGTTTCAATTTTTTTCTTTTAGTCAACGTTTGATTCATTGGGTCGCACCTCTCTTCTTTAAAAAGTAAAAGCTCTAGTCTAATTTAGAAGGAAAGCTGTACGTTGTAGCTACGTACAGCTTTCACATGCTAGGTTATGACAGACTAGTCAACTACAATACCATCTTCACCGAAGGCTTTAATTGCTGCTGCTTTAACTGCATCATACATTTTTTGTGGACTGATCTCATTTGCAAGTAATGCTTGCAGTTTAGGAACGATGACTTCCGTTTCAATTTTAAGTGCTTCTGCGGCTAGATCAGTTGGGATATCTGTACGCGCCGGAACCGCTTTGGACATCATGATTTGGTCTGCTTTAACGTTCTCTTCATTGCGAGGATATTGTTCAAGCACTGCAGCATTGCGTGCAGATTTTGTAATTGGTGATAAGAACAGCTCATTACTGTAGTTAGCTGCAATGGTTCCCGAAGATAGGAAATTAATGGCTAAACCAATATTTTTAACATGCTCTTCAGAAGGTTCCTTTTTGCCGCGAAGCGCAATGTAACCATCAACAACAGCTGTAGGAATGTAATCAGCGCCGTTAAATGTAGGTGTAGGAAGCGCAATGTATTCAGCTTCGATTGAATCCGCTACTGCAGAACCATCATTCGCTTTAATTTTTTCATTGTTTAGACGAGCAGAGTTTTCAAAGCTAGCTAGGCCTTTACCAGTGATCATGGTTTGACCAGTTAAGAACATGTTCCAGCGCTTGCCTGCATCGATAGAACTTAGTTCTTTAGGCATTGAGCCATCATCGATCATTTGACGGATAGCTTCAAGCAGACCTAAGAAGTTTTTGCTTGTGTAAGAGAACTTAAGGTTTTGATCAAAGTAGTCTGGCAAACCGGCAGATTTAGCCATAATACTAAGATAGTCCTTAGATGTAACACCAGATGTTGCGAAAACAAAACCATACTGAGTTGTTTCACCTTTAGCGTTTTTAACAACGCCTTTACTAATTGCATCGCGGAATTGGTCATATGTCCAACCGTTTTGTTGAACGTTTTTCCAATCGATACCCGCTTTCTCTAAGAACTGTTTGTTGCCACCGATAGAATGAATGGCCAAGTAAGCTGGCAAACCATATTGAGAATCGCCCAATTGGAAGTATTTCATTGCAACTTCATCATAATCTGCTTTAACTTCATCTGAAAGTGCAGCATTAAGGTCAATTAGAACGTTTAGCGCTGCATATTTAGATATTCCTGTAGAACCAACCCAAGCGATATCTGGAGGAGACCCCGCATTTACTTGAGTATCAAGTTTTTGTGTCATATCTTCCCAGCTCGCTGGTTCGATTTTCAAAGTTAGGTGTGGATACAATTCATTAAACTCTTTTTCCATAGCAGTAAAACGCGCTTGGTAGTTAGCCGATACTGGAGGTAATAATGCAGTAATCGTATCTTTTTTTAGCTCAGAACCACTGTTGCTGCTGCCTTTGTTTCCGGAATTTGTAGCGTCTGGAGCGTTTTTCCCGTTTCCTGCACAAGCGGTTAATAGTGATAACATCATGATTACTGACAAAAATAGAGTTAATACAAATGATCTTTTTTTCATCGATAACAGCCTCCTCAATTTTTAAAAGCATCAATCCCGTTACTCCATTTCTTTTCCACCTAAGCCAATGATGAGATCGCTTGTTTCAACCGTCCTCCATTTGCGTTAAGTGCTTGTTCTGCTTCCTTTGCATCCAACCCCGTTTTAATCATCATTATTGCCAGCTTACAATTCATAGATGCTCTTTCAAGTGTTTCTGCGGCGGTTGATGTGTCTACACCAGTCGTATTCATAATAATACGAACTGAGCGATCTACCAGCTTAAAATTACTTGCCTTTAGATCAACCATTAAGTTGTTATACGTTTTCCCTAACTTGACCATTGTGCATGTTGTCAGCATATTAAGCACCAGCTTTTGAGCAGTTCCCGCCTTTAATCGAGTCGAGCCGCTAATGACCTCCGGCCCTACAACAGGTGAAATACAAACATCTACAATGGGTTCAAACTTTGAGCCTTTGTTGTTACAAACACCGATAGTGGCTGCTCCAAGCTCCTTTGCTTTCGTTAAAGCTGCAATAACATAGTTTGCACTGCCGCTTGCCGAAATCCCAATTAGCACATCATTGTTTGTTACACCGATGCTTTCGATTATTGCGGTCCCTTCATCAACATCGTCTTCACAGCCTTCAACCGCACTACGCAAAGCAATATCGCCACCAGCGATATAGCCCTGTACCAAGGAAGGATCTGTACCAAAGGTAGGAGGACATTCTGAAGCATCCAAAACACCTAATCTTCCTGATGTGCCAGCTCCTATATAAAACATTCTTCCACCATTAGACAACCTATGATGTAGAACATCTACCGCCTTTGCAATCTGCGGAATTTCCTCAGCTATAGCTACTGAGACCAGAGCATCTTGTTGATTCATTAACTGGACCATTTGCTCCGTCGTACATTCATCAATCATTAATGTGTCTGGATTCACAGCCTCTGTTGTTAAACCCGCAAGGTAGTCATTCATAGTCATCCTCCGTCTTGTTAACAATATTTCACATATAAATTACTAGATAAGTGAGGTTAATTAACATGAATTATTTTTTTATATTAATACACTGCCTTCAATCCGTCAATAGATTTTGAAATAATATTTCATAAAGAAATAATATTCTGTTTTTTTATTTCAATCTCTATACACACTGTTATATCACATTTACAAACCGCTTACAAGGTACTTTTTTAATTTTCATTAAACGCTTACAGTACTACCGTTACAGTATTCCTAAAAAAAGAAATCGCTGTCATATGCGCTTATTTCCAATTCAAATGAAGCATGAAATTACACAGTCTCTAATCAACCAGTAGACGTTTTGCCTACAATTTTTATTCATTTTCAACATTAAAATAGCGTGCAAAGCTCTTAATTGTCGAATTAAACTAATCATTATATGGTTGGATTAAACGCATTTGTTACGTAGCTAATCTAACATCAATTGAGTGAGTATTATGTTAGGTATAAAAATAAATGCATGAAATACACAAAGAAAGCATTGATCAATGATCAATGCTTTCTTCCCCATTCATTAAAGAAGAACCTAATATCTCAGTTTTTTCTTCACTATATTATGTGTTTTTGTCAAGTAGGTTTTTACTTCCTCATATTCTGCACTTGCGACACCAGCAAATAAGATGTCGATAATCGTAAGCATAGCAATACGCGAGCCCATAGCACCACTGCGAATTGTAATTTCAGGTGTAGATATACTAAGAACAATATCCGCTCGCACGGCAAGCTCACTTTTATTGTACTTCGTAATCGCAATACATTTCGCTTTGTTCTTTTGAGCAATGATCAGTGCATCAATAATATCACTAGTTGCGCCAGAGTTGGAAATGAAAATGGCAACATCATCTTTCTCAAGTAACGTTGCTGCTGTGAGCTGACTATGACCATCCGTATAGGCATGGCACATCTTATTAATTCGTGAGAACTTCTGTTCCCCGTCCATACAAACGATTCCTGAGGCACCTATTCCAAAGAAAACAATTCTCTTGCTATGGCATAATAATTCTACAGCTCTTGCAATTTCTTTTCGGTCGATGACACTAAGCGTATCCTCAATGGACTTGCAATTATTCAAAGAAATATTTGAAATAATTGTCGAGAGATCATCGCCCGGCTGAATATCTGTATATTGAGCCTTTGGATCCTCATCACGAGAGCCCAAAGAAGCGGAGATACTCACAATAAAATTGCGGTATCCGCTGTAACCCATCGTCTTACAGAAACGAAGGACAGAGGCATCACTTGTTTTACTAGATTGAGCTAATTCCTTAATCGATAAATGAGGGATTTCTTCTTTATTTTCTAAAATGTAATCTCCAACCAATCGTTCAACTGGAGTAAAGCTTTCTCTCATTTCACGAATCTTAATTAATATGTTGTCATTTAAACTCATAATCTACCTACTCAAGATTTAATTAACACCTTAAATAATATCATAAACAATTTAGACAACCTAATACAATAGCAAAATACATTTTGGCAAACTTAAAATTAATATTTGTTACTCTGATACAATCATCCGATCATGCAAAAAATCAACGATGTGCATCGCTTTCATCGTCTGATCAGGCTTATGCTTTTCTATTCCAAGCTTCATTTGAAGCAGACAGCCTGGATTACTCGTTAGCATATAGCTTGCTTGTGTGTTGTTCGCATGCTCCATTTTGTGCTCAAGGATGGAACCCGCCATCTCAGGCTGTACGACATTGTATATGCCAGCAGAGCCGCAGCAGCGATCAGACTCGCCCATTTCAACATATTCAGCGTTAACTACTTCCCTCATTAATTTACGTGGAGCGCTCGAGCCTTTCATCACATTGCGCAGATGACAGGAATCCTGATACGTCACTTTGACTTTCCGGGCATCTTGAGAACTTTCTTTTTGTACAAATTTCGGTACACGTCCCTTTTCTACAATCAATGTACTGACATCGATCACTCTTGAAGCAAACCATTTTGCTGTCTCGCTGTACTTTTTATTTTCCTGCATAAGATGGTCATATTCAACGAGCAGCGCACCACAACCGCCTGCATTGGATACAATGTAGGCGACATCGAGCTGTTTGAATATATCGATATTCACTGCTGCCAGTTCGCGAGCGTCATTCATTTCCCCACTATGAGCATGCAGCGCACCACAGCAGACCTGACTTTCAGGAATATATACGTCAAAGCCCGCAGCAGACAGCAGCTCAACTGTATTCACATTCGTATCTGCGAACATAACATCCATGATACAACCGCGGAACATCGCAACTTTGGCGATTCGTTCACCCTTCGCAGGATAAAAAGTGCCCAGACGCTCAACTACACCCTTTGAACTGGCGGATGGCAAGATAGATTCCATCTCAGATAATTGCTTAGGCAACAGCTTCATTACACCGGTTGATTGCACTACTTTTTGCAAGCCAGATTTTTGATAGACCGCAAGCGAGCCTCCAAGCAGCTTCAAGCTGCTACGTTTCGGAAATAAATGTTTGAAAACCGTCTTGCGAATAACTTTAACCGGCAATGAATGCGTTGCGTGCTCCTCGATCGCTTCTTTCGTCTGTTCAATTAATTGACCATACTTTACATCTGCCGGACAAGCTGGTTCACAAGCACGACAGCCTAAGCATAAGTTCATTTGATCTTGGAACTGCTGGTCTGGAACCATTAGTCCATCTACAGCTGCCTTCATCATCGCAATGCGTCCACGTGGAGAGGCAGGCTCCATACCTGTTTCATGGAATGTCGGACAAGCAGGCAAGCAGAAGCCGCATCGCATACAATTTGTTAATTGATCGTAGTCAAGCTTCTCTAATAAAGTACGAGCAAGAGGATTAGCATGCTCGATAACCGGTTTCCCTGTAGTACTAGCCATGCTGCACCACCACCCGTTTCTTCGCTTCCTTAGCAAACATCTTACTAGGATTCAAAATATTCAATGGATCGAAAGCGCCTTTGATTCCTTTCATTACTTCAATTCCCGCTTCCCCAACCTTCCATTCCAAATAAGGGGCTTTCACAACTCCGACCCCATGCTCACCAGTAATCGTGCCACCGAGTTCGATTGCAGCTTCAAAAATTTCGGCAAATGCCTCCTCAACACGATGCACTTCTTCGTGGTCACGTGCGTCAGTGGTTGCGGTTGGATGCAGGTTTCCATCACCTGCATGCCCAAAGGTCGCTATATTCACATTATATTTTTGGGCGATTGCATTTGTACGCAATATCATTTCCGCAATTTTAGAACGAGGTACAGTAGCATCCTCAAGTATCGTCGTCGGGCGCAGGCGAGCAAGTGCGGTAAATGCGCTGCGTCTAGCTGTCAGAAGCTTTTCTGCTTCTTCACGATCCGCTGCTACCTCAATTCGATCCGCCTGCTCTTCCTTGCAAATAAGCTGTATTTTTTCAATATCACGTTCAACCACTTCTTGTTCACCATCCTGCTCAATAATGAGGATCGCGGCCATATCTAGTGGCAAACCGATTTTCGCGAAATCATCAACAACCCGAATGGTTGGATTATCCAGTATTTCCAAGGTAGCTGGAATAATTTGGTTTTTAATAATTTTAGATACCGTATGTGCTGCACCATAAATATCCTTATACATCGCAACCATCGTTTTCTTTGTTTTTGGCTGTGGCACAAGCTTAAGAATCGCCTCTGTAATAACGGCAAGAGTTCCTTCAGAGCCTACTAATAGTTTCGTCAAATCGTACCCAGCGACATCTTTAGTCAATTTCCCGCCAGTACGGATGATTGAGCCATTTGCCAGCACAGCAGTTAAGCCAAGTACATAATCTTTTGTGGTTCCGTACTTTAAGCCTCTTAGACCGCCTGAGCATTCAGCGATATTGCCGCCTATTGTAGAAATTTTCATACTGCTTGGATCTGGTGGATAGAATAGTCCTAGCCCTTCAACATGTGAAATGAATTGTCCAGTAATTAGACCAGGCTGGACAATAGCCGTTAAGTTTTCCATATCCACTTCAATAATTTTATTCATGCGATGCATAACCATCACAATTCCGCCTTGCAATGGTACTGTACCACCGCAAAGATTCGAGCCCGAGCCTCTTGTTACAATCGGAATAAGATTGCTGTTAGCTATTTTCATAATTTCTGAAACTTGCTCTGTTGATTCTGGATAAATAACTGCATCTGGCAAAGCCTGCAACATCGGCGTTCCATCATAGGAATGTGCGATTAACGCCTCCTGATCTGTCCGAAAAAATTTTTCCCCTACAATCTCTCGTAATTGTTTAACTACAGCTTCATTCAACATGAACGATTCCTCCATAACTAAATTGAGCAGGTCATCTGATGACTTTGTGTTGATTATAGTGTAATAAAGTTGTACAGTATAGTCTATAGTTTTATTTTCGGGAGGTTTAAAGCTCTATGCAGCCGATAAAGGTAGAAACTGAAAAAGGACATGAGCTTGTGCGAAGAGCCATTCTCTCACAAATTGAGGAAGGTCTCTTACATCCTGGTCAAAAACTACCGTCCGTAGTTGACTTGAGTACCTCCTTTGGAGTAGGTCGCTCCACCATTCGTGAAGCATTGAGCGCATTAAAGGCAACAGGCTGGATAGATGTAAAGCATGGCGGAGGTACCTTTGTCAATAAAGTATTGCCTACCTTGCAGAGCAACTCGCGAGATCCATTCGAGGAATCGGAAAGTGTAAAAGAGATACTGGAAGTTCGTATTTGGCTTGAAAGCGGCAGTGCTGCATTCGCTGCCGAGCGTCGAAATGATAGGGATCTCGAGAACTTAAAGCAGATTATTGAACAAATGGAGCAAGCGTTGGAAATGAATAATACACAAATGAGTGAACATGCGGATATCGAATTTCATCTAGCTATAGCAGCTGCCTCACACAATAAGCTGCTTAATACATTAATGAGTTCACTTACTTCTAAGCTGACCGAAACAATGGGAAAAACTCGCCAGCTGTGGTTTTTCGAAGACAAGTCCTCTTCCACACTTCTCTTAAAAGAGCATCAATCCATATATAATGCAATATTAGCTCAAAACAGCGAGCTGGCCAGCCAGCTCATTCAAGCTCATTTGCATAAAGTCGAGAATGTACTGAAACGCAGAGACATTTTAGAATAATTCTGTTCAATAAAGATTCAAAGATAGAACGACAGTTCTATCTTTGGCTTTATTTTTTCCTATAGGCTTCTCAGCCTGATAACCGACTGGATCTATTATCTTTTTTCTATGTGCTTTATTCCTCTTAATAATCCTTTGATCTATTCCTTTTCGATTTAGTTAGTGGTGATAGAAGCAATTCTTCGCATTTCGCATAACCCCCTAGCAATTTCTGAGTCAAGCTTAACTTAGGAACAACAAGGTAAACAATTGAGCTTGAAATGATGCTTATAATAGCTCCTACTAGGATATCTGCTGGATAGTGGACACCGACCCAAATACGAGAAATACCAACAAGGGAAGCTAGTATAACCCATAAAAACCACCAGCCTTTTCTAAATAACCAAAAGGATACACAAAATGAAAAGAACAATATGGTATGATCGCTTGGAAAAGAATTATCAACTGCTTTTTCAATTAATTTATTAACATTTGCCAACTCAGCAAATGGTTGATTATTCGAATGAAATTTGCCTGCTATTTTCCCAATAATTTCAGCAAATACAAAAGTAATGGTTGCACACACAATCATCATTCTACTCTGTTTATTTCGAGTAAACCAAATGAAGATAACACCTAAAACCAAGAAATACACCATAAACTCAGCAATGAAAACCATAGCAGGATTTAAGTATGGATATTGTTTCCCTAGGTCATTTACCATTCTAAATAAATTAATATTTTCTTCTAAAAAATTCATTTCACACCACCTCCTCTGCCTTTATTTCTTATATCTTAAAAGACAGATAGGCAAACAACCATCGATTCCCCTAACAATTAAGGGTTCCTATGTTACATTATTGTCATTTTGTAAATTGGCTTTAACATTCACATTGGCAGTTGCCCCCGTTGGCAGCGATTACCTCCCTCTCCTCCAATATCCTTATTCACGTTGAGTTTCGCCAAACGCAAAAAGACCTCCCAGAATAATCTGGAAGGTCTCAAAGTTATAAAGATATTGATAAACAGGATTTTCACTGACGAAAACCCTTGATGTATAAGGGTTTATCGCCCTTATTACATCATGCCGCCCATACCGCCCATGCCGCCCATATCAGGCATGCCAGCGCCAGCACCCTTAGGCTCTGGTTTGTCAGCAACAACCGCTTCAGTTGTCAAGAACATAGCTGCAACGGAAGCTGCGTTTTGCAATGCTGAACGGCGCATATATTGATGTTATCACGTTTTTTTAACTATCTAAAAAATATAGACTACTTCTCGTATTGATGTAGCAGTTTCAATTATAAAGTAGTGATCAATTTATGTAAAGTAGTCTTAAGAATGAAATGCTTTAAACATCGACATACATGATTCCTTTACTGCTATTCAATTAACAACACTTTATTCCTCAATTCTAGCCCCTTCAATATCCTGAATACTTTCAGAATATCTAATCTTTATTGAAGCAAGTTAGTTATTGCGAGCCACAAGCATGAAGTTCATTTGCCTTACAATTCAATCATTAATAAGAGAAAGCCTAAGGGATGTTTTCCCATCAGGCTCTTTCTTGTTTCCTCTTAATTTCCAAACATCTTCTCATTATCCCATTTCTTTTCCTGTTGCTTTCTATCCCACTTCATAAAATCGTTATACTCTTGTCTCGTTATATCTTTAAAATCCTTTTTTTCATAGCTCGAATCAAATATTGCTGAGCATCCTTTAATTAGCATCCCCAAAAGTAAAATTACCACAACTACGATGACAGCTAGACAGCCAATACCCCATATTAATGATTGAAACCCACTCATATCTTTAGCATTTTCTTGATTCTCATCGCCATTAGTACCTCCATCTACAATATCTGAGATATTACCGCAATCACAATTAATCGCTGTAATTAATTTATAGTCATTAGTCGTTTTAAAATAAGATACCTTCTTAATCTTGTGTTCTTTAGAACACTTTTTACATGAACTGATTAGAAACTCAGACTCTTCTCTTATTAAATTCAACTCATACGCCCCTTTAAGTTCAATCCTTCAAAAATTTTACCATATTTCATTGTAATTTTAAACCATTTTTCCGAATTAACAATCTGTCATTGTACTAATCCAAATCTGATAATTGTTCAGAAAGAAGGTGTTCTTCTGAACAATCGTAATCCAGATCTTAAACCTATTATTGGTAAACTAATAAAAACACTACGAATTAAACAAGACCTATCTCAAGAGGATTTGGCTGGATTATGCAATGTAGACCGCAGCTATGTATCCCTAATTGAACGTGGTGAGAATGAGCCTTCTATTAGTAAAATATTTGAAATATGTGATGGTCTAAAGATTAGACCTGCTAGTTTCTTCGGACTTGTGGAGATTGAATACAATAAGATCAAAGATACTGACACAACTTAGAGTAATAACTTCAATATACAAGAAGACGCTCAGAATCAATTCTGAGCGTCTTCTATGTTTCTTATATAACCCATAAGATTTGAAAATTTGTCGCTTCTCAAGACACCAGCTATAAATCGTTATTTGTACAAGCTATTAAAGTAATGTTACTACGAAGATAATAAAAGCCCTCATTAGTCTTTACTGTTTCATCGTTGAAACTATTTAATAAGCATAAATCGTCAAACTCCTCGCCAACCCACACTTCCACAAAGTGATTGTTTGCGATACAACTTTGAAATTCGTTTTCATTTTCGATTTTTTTACCTATCAAATTAATCATCCTCTCTTATAAAAACAAAAAAAGAACATACCAAACACAGGAACATAGTCCTTAATTTAGCAGTGCTTCTGCTTTTTAAGTATTTAATTTGGACATATAGTAACACAAAAACCAAAAATATGCTAAATTTCTTTCTGACACTCGGAAAATGTGACAATTTACCTATTTTATGAGAAGATGTGTATTGAGCCCCTGACTTTGCATATGAATGTCTAATTCTTATGGACTCCTTTTGGAGTATACCTAGTTAAAGGTCTATACCTATAATATAACTTGATTATATTGTAACCTGCTAATATCAGGTAATTATCCTTATCTTTCAGGGGCTCACCTATATTTCGACCTGGAGGATAGCTGGCGTGATTAAAACTTCTTTATTCAATGATAGCTTCTCTATTAACAATTTAACGCAAGTATATGAAAATAGAATTTCACTTAAAGCAACTGCTGGGCTAGATAGAATAAATAAAGCATCTTTTAAGCCAATTGAAAATATTGAAATAATTTCACGTAAAGTCCTACTTGGTAAATACAAATTCACTCCATATAAAGAAAAACTTATCTCCAAAGGTAAAGATAAATTTCCACGTGTAATCTCTATTCCTACCATAAGGGATAAAATAACATTAGGTGTATTAAAGGATGTTTTAACCTCAGAATTCAGTGATCTATTAGATTTAAAAATCTCTACTTCTATTGTTCAAGAATTAAAAGAAGCAATTAAATTAGGCACTTATGAATTTTTCATAAAAATAGATATAAAAAGCTTCTACGATTCAATTCCTCATACTATTTTATTAAAGAAAGTTAGGCAAAAAATCAAAAATAAAGAAATACAACAATTACTCGTCAGTGCCTTAGAAAATCCAACTGTGTCAGTCGCATCTAAAGAATATAAAAAGAACGTTAAAGGCGTGCCCCAAGGTATTTCCATCTCGAATATACTAGCAAACATCTATCTTTTAGATATTGATAAAAAATATTCAAAATATAATAATGTAGCATACTTTAGATACGTCGATGATATTTTAATTCTTTGCAAAAAAAACAATCATAAAAGAGTCCTAAACTCTTTGAAAATTGACCTCTGCAAAAAACTTGAATTATCTATGAACGACAAGCAGGACAACGGGCTACTATCTAAAGAATTCGATTATTTAGGCTATAAATATGCACTTATAAGCGCAACAAAATATGGATTTACAATTAAAGAAAAGAACTTGAATAAGCTTAAGGACTCACTCATTAAAATCATATCTGCTTACAGAAACCATAAAAATAGCGAGTTATTTCTTTGGGAACTGAACTTAAGAATTACTGGTTTTATAATTGATAGAAACAAATATGGTTGGCTATATTTTTACTCTCTCCTAGATGACATTTCTATCCTTTATGAATTAGATTGGTTAATTAACAAAATTTGCATTGATTTTGGAGTGAATAAACAGCTCATAGYTAGAGTCAAAAAATTTGTACGAGCTTATCACGAAATTGTAAAAAAGAAAGGAAAATCAGACTATTTACCTAGGCTTTCAAACTTTAACTTAACTCAAAAAAAATCAATGCTTAAAATCATATTCGGTGTCAAACAGGAGTTAATTGAAAAATCAACTGACGAACAAATACATTTCCTCTTCAAAGAAAAAATGAGTATTGCTGTAAAAGAACTAGAGAAAGATGTACAGGAAACCTATTAAGTTTATATGAGGAGATATTTAAAATGAGTTCATATATTGTAGAGGAAATTGAAAAGTTAAAAGACAGGCTTTGGATCACAAAAAAAAGCAGAATGGAATCCGAAGCAAGAATGAGAAAAAATGCTACCATATCAAATGTCTTAGTTTCATATTATACTTTTTTTGTTCTTGGTTTCTCTATTTGGGCATTAATATTAGATGCAAATAGTACTTCTTCGACATATGTGAATGTAGGTGCTGTTATTGCATCTGTTGGATTATTTGGTATTTCATTGTTGATCTCTACTTTTAATTATGTGGAAAAAGCCGCACAATACAAACATTCTTATATTAGTTTAGATGAACTAGAACACCGAATAAATCATTTTTCGCGTTGTCTTAGTAATATTCCTGATAAAGATAAACTCAATGATCTATACGCTCATGAAAAAGAATATAATAATATAATCGCAAGAACAGAAAACCATCAAGATATTGATTACATAAAAATGCTAATTGATAAGAATCACATAAAAGTCACTAATCAAATGAAGTCAAAATATCTACGGCATAAAATATATAAAAAAACTTCTCTACTTTCCGTTTTTCTAATTCCAATTGTTATTGTTATTGTAGTTGGAATTTTATTATACAAATAGTTCCAACTACAACAAACCTAAGAAATTATCATAAATTGATATTTCTATGACTTTTAAAACATCATTATTTATCATTAATTAATGCTAACGCACGTTTACCATAACCATTGATAAATATTGAGTGCTCTTTAGAAACCGTATTTAGCTCGATAAATCTCATAGCAGTTAATCTCACTACAACGTTCCTATATTTTGCTTCTGTCAGGCCACACTTCTCAGAGGCTACTATATGAAGCATAGCTTTGAATTTTGCAGTTGCTCCTTCGTTTGAAAGCAGCTTTAACATATTGATATCTTGAATATCTAGGTTTTCAACAATATTTTGAAAATACTCTTCCATATAGAACCTCCTATTTTTCTGGATCGCGGAGTCGGAGTGCACAGGGGGTATGGAAAAACGAAAAGGTTAAAAAATGTAATAATGATCCCCCCCCTATTGAAATATAAGAAGCCCTCATTATGAAGACTTCCTAGTATCCGATCTCTTTGATAGCTCTCTATATAAAGTAGGTTTGGAAACACCCGTTAGTTCCGATATTTCATTTAAACTATGCTGCTTACTGTCATATAGTTTAATGGCTTGATTGAGTTTCTTTTCATCAGTTCTAGGACGACCACCCTTGCGTCCTCTTGCTCTTGCTGCAGCTAATCCTGCCATTGTACGTTCACTTATAATGTCTCGCTCCAACTCTGCAATAACTGCGAGCATCCGAAACATAGCTTTACCAACGGCGTTTTTTGTATCAATGTTATCTACAATGCTAATAAGTTCAATTCCTCTATTATCTAGCAGTTCACTTATTTCTATCAGCTTCTTGGTTGATCTTGCAAGACGATCTAGCTTGTAGACGACTAAAGAGTCTCCCTCTCTAAGATATTCAATGGCTTTTGCTAATTCAACACGGTCATCTTTTTTCCCTGAAGCTTTTTCCATAAATATTTTAATACATCCGCTTTCATTTAAAGCATCCATTTGCAAATCAAGACTTTGATCAATAGTGCTAACACGTCCATATCCAATTTTCGGCATTAGAATCCCCCCACTTCGTAATCACAGCCCAGACTGTACTCTCATAACCCGTAAAAGTCCAGTCTAAAGATCCTTTGATTTCGAGATGAGTTCTAATCCTCCTATAACTTCTCAAAACTATCGAACGGCAAAACCCCAATAAATTACTCAAAAATCTTCGTTATTGGAATTAGACAAAATATCCATTGATTAGTATTTTGTTGAAACTATATCTTTCTTCTATTGATAACTTCAAAAGACATAAAACCTAACTAGACACGTGTTTTCGAGTTCGTTTTTAGATAGTTAATCAATATTACTCTTATGCTTTGATTACACTAAAGCTTGTTTTTGGTATTTCTCAAAAAACACATCGCATTCTAGTAATGCATCTAAAAAAGATGATTTCCAGAAATTTATACCATACCGTCTAATTGAAGAAGCCAATTCATTTCTTAATGTTCGTTTTTGAGTTTCAATTGAAAGTTTGTCGTGTAGGATATGGTCATTAATGTTTGAAATTTCGTCCTCTACATTTAATGAAAATTGTTTAAGGAGATCTAATGCTGCATAGTGTTCTTGAATTATCTCAAATAAATACGGATTAATCTCACCATTATTACTCAATGTAAATCTAATGAGAGGTATGTCTGCTTTATTAAGTTCAATATTTGTATGTAGATACTTTACTTCAGGTATTTCATCGTAATAAAGGTTAAGAAAGATTCTCTTTCCATTTCTAATCCATCTATCTCCCTTTTTACCATTGCAATATTGACAGCAAGGTATCAAGTTTGAAGGAAAAACTGAAAACTCTGGGAAGTCACTTTTCGGCAAATAATGGTCTATTGTACGTGGTCTATCTAGACCACAATATGGGCATTTGTTTTTATGTTGAACTGATTGAATACCTATTATTTCTGCGACTACTTCTCCCTCGAGGTAACCTTTACTATTACGATTATAACAGCTTTGCATCGTTGATTTATCATTTTCTTCCGTTATCTTACTTTCTGAAATATTCTCTAAGCTTAAAGCATTCTTCGTATAAATGTCGTATCTACTGTATACATAAGGTTGCAATTGCAATAATCTTTCTTTTTTCTCTTTTGATCTTGCGTTTTCCATGAGATGCATATAAACATCATTAGCGTTAAGTTCTGGAGAAATTAACTTTTTCATGTCACTCTACCTCTTCTACATATAATGCATTCAAATATGTCTGTGCATTATAACTTAGGTTAAAATCAAATTTTTGTATGATATTATCATATGAGTTCCCTTCCTCTTTCATTTTTTTAAGCCAAGTTTTATAGTTACTTTCATGTTCTCTAACTTCAAAAAGATCATTTGTTAATACACTTATATTTTCACCAAAGCATTCTCCATCTGGATCTGTAATATAAGGAGTATTATTCGATCTATTGAATAACTTAACGAATTTTGAAGGTATTTCTTGAATTATTAATGGTGAGTGAGTTGATAAAATTGCATATGAATTGAATGTAGATAACAATTCATAAAACATTCTCATAAAATTGGCAATAGCATTAGGATGCAAATGTAACTCTGGTTCATCGAATAGAAGTAAAGAATCGACCTCTATATTGGCTATAACTTCAGTTATTGTTGATAGCATTATATTCTGACCTGAGCTTAAGTAAGAACTGAGAAAATTAGTTGGTTCTGATGCAACTTTAGTTCTTATAACTCTTATATCATCAATAATCCTTAAATGTTCTGGCTCTAGAATATTACTCATTATTTCTATCCATTTTTGTTCTCTTTCTCTTTTCAGAACTTTATTATAGGCATTGAAAAAATTTTCTTCGATTTCATTTATTGTTAGTAATCCTTTACTATTACGTAACCCACAATAGACATAGCTACCAAGTATTGTATCTTCTATTCTGTTGTTGTCTTCAGTTTCATCATTCTCATTTTTTCCCTCTAACTGTTTTTTTTCATTCTTTTCCTCTTCAAATGGTTTATACAATTCATCAAATGCACTATATGAAATAGCGATTATTTTACTAAATGATGGTCTTTCGGGTGTAAACGATCTATTCCCACTCTTTTTCGCTCCACTCAATCTACTTGCGAGTTCAGTTAAAATTCTAGTTTTACCAGTTGCATTTTTACCCACAAAACAATTTATTCTAAATGGAACATCATTTTCAGAAAAGTTTAAGTCAACCCTATGAGGTGAGGTTGCATTAGGTATTTTATATTCAAATCTAAAATTTAAAGACCTGTCTATTATTATTGATTCACCAAAGTATAACTTAGCCTCTTTTAATGCTTTACCTGCTTCACTGAAACGTAGTAATGACTCTTTAAATGCAGGTTCATCTTTAAATCTTATGCGGATATCGTCGTTTAACGCTGTATCGTTAAGTGAATTTAGAATTTTCTTTGCTCGTTCAAATCCTTCTTTGCATATAGTTTCATAGTAAGAAACTGATTGACCCAGGGAACAAAAATTTTCATCTAAACACTCAAATTCTCTTGGAATGACCAATCTTGTAGTTGGATTGAGTTTACTACAAATTTTACACGCACCCATATACTCAAAAGCATCAGAATTATATATGTAATAAACATGAAAATACGTCTCATATCCATAATCATTCCAGTTATCTGTCATTAAAACTACAGAGGGAAATTCTACAACACTAGTTGGGATAGTAAAATTATGAGTAAAACCTCTAATATAAAACTTCATAGTATCACCTTCAACAATTATTTTATAAATAAATTTAAGTTGAATAGCAAACTTAGACAATTATTATATGCCTTCAAGCAACATTCTCCTCTCAATCCTCTTAGCCCTGACATGCAATCCAGACTCCATTTTCGCACAAAGGATTGCTTCGACATTATGCACTCTTAGTGCTAATCGGTCATTCGATATATCTATTCAAACAGTTCAAATTTATATTTCTTTATCCCCTCTGGATATTTGGTCATCATCTCAAACTTCTTAGTCTCGTTTGGCTCAATCCCTAATGAATCAATGGCGTATGTCCAATCAGTATCTATCACATTATCATTTGCATCCATATATATTGCCTTAACCTTTATGTAGAAATACGATGTGTTTCCATTATTCTTTACTGATCCTGTTGCACGAATGTAATCTTCATCTCGACTCACTTCTATATCAATGAGATCTAGCATAGGAACTGCATCTTTATTTATTACGTCCAGCAATTCTGTAAGGAAATTCATATCCTCTGACTTGATTACAACATCCGAAATAACCTCAAATGCTTCTTCTGTTTTTCCTTGCTTATGTAATTCTTTAGCTTTTGCCATCATTTCATTGTATTCACTATCAGAGCTTGAACTAACACTATCCGCACCGTTTGAACATCCAGAGAATATGAAAATAGATAAGGCAATGAGTATTAATATTGTATTACGCAATTTAGACACAACTCCATCTTTTATGAAGTTCCTGCTTCCCATTTATGTCCACAATTCATACAACCAACCATTAACTTCTTACTTCCAATAAGTCCTCCTAGTAGTCCAACTCCTCCTAACAAAGCACCTCCAACAGCTGCCTTACCAAGGCTAAAGCCTTTGTCTCCTGCGGACAACTGAGTGGATTTGCATTTTGGACAACGCAATATCTCGTTTGAATTATCCGTATCTTGAAACAACTGTTTGTTTGCTGGCTTCTTAATGATATTTGAAGACTCTCCACAGGAGCACATAATAACTGCATTGGACTTATAGCCAATGTCATTTAATTGACAGCTAATCTTAAGAACCTTATTCTCCTTAGAGCATCTTTCACAGCTAATATAATAATATTTTCCTGATTCATGCAATAACTTCATATCAAACATCACCCCTTGAACCCTAAATAATGAAGACAATCCAATAAGAATAAGACCACAACTTTCTTGTTTAATACCACGAACCCAATCAGTTTCACAAAGTCAAAAAAAGGCTTTCTTTGGATGTTCCTTTTTCTGTTCTACTGTACCTTCACCGAACATGTGTGTTTCAATTGAAGTAACTGAACTGCTTTAACAGCTGTCTGACCGTATTTATTCATTGAATTATGCTTCCCAATCTCATTTGGCTTACCGTACATTTCTATGTTTATCTAAAATATTTAATATCTTCTTAGCACTTTCATTTGCCTTCTGTTCCGTATCACATTCACTAGCCCTTATTCTCTCGATATGGACACCTTCATGAAGTAGCATAGTAGTTCTATCATGTGCTTCCGTAGGGGACTCTTGATGAACTGTATCGCCATCAACCTCAACCACTAAAACAATTCCATCCTTAATAATCATAAAGTCAGGTTCAATTCTGCGATACGATTGCCCACCTCTAATGAAAACAGGCAATGGCGCAAACGAAACGCCTAGCGACTTAAAAGCTTTATACATGTTTATCTCTGGAATTGATCTAAACAATAAGCCATCCATATTCTTCGAAGCAATATTATCAGAACGAACTCTGCCTTGATTATTTATATTAGCTCCATTTAACCACTGTTTAGATTTCAAACGCCAGTCACTGTCTTTTGCTAGTTGTGGGCATATTTTCACATGCTGCAAATAGTAGTTTTCTTCATCAAACAATTTAGCTGCACGTTGCTGTATATTTTCCTCTATCCCCTCTTTCTCTTGCTCTATTTGAGCAAATAATGAAATAGGTATTTTCAAAAATAGAGTGTGGAAGTATGAACCACCATTCCAGTTGTCGTAACTAGTTTCCTTAATTGATGCTTCTGATTCTGATAGTACAGCTACTTCTTTAGCAGAGCCTTCTTTTGCAAACAATCTTACGATTGTCGCCAATATTGATTCTATTTGTTCACTTTGTGGTTCATTCGACAAGAGCTTCATCCCTCCACCAGAAATATTAATTTCACTACATTCTATACCCAGTCTACATTCCTAACATTCGCTTCCACAATTCAATCGAACTAGATATAATTACCTATATATATACTAACATATTCCAAATGAATAGGAGAATTAGAATTTGGCTAGAGGACGTAAGAAAGGCCCTACATTCGTTGATCTAGCAATACAGCTTGCAATTGGCTGTGCCTTTCTGTTCGCCTTCAACATCACCTTAAGCAAGGATGGAGCAACATTCGGTGGAGCATGGCTGAATCCCCTTTTAATTTTCATCATCATTGTTCTAGCGGTTAGCATTGGTTTCCGTATTGTCTATGTTCAAGAAAAGCTAAAGAAAGCCCACATCAACGAGATAGACAAGATTACTGGAACGATGTTTGAGCGTTACCTTGAGCAGTTCTTCAAGCGTCTTGGTTGGCAAGTGAAGCGTACAGGTGGCAAGGGCGACTAAGGGGCTGATCTCAGCCTATCATCATCTATAAAGAATGTTATCATTAAAGCCACACGGTGGAAGAAGAACGTAGGCTATGAATACAGCAGGCTTATACGAGCAAGGACGTATATAGATGTAACAAAGCATGGGTGATCACCAACAGCGGATTCACAGAACAAGCTAGAGATGGCGGCAAACGTCTTGGAGTTAAGCTGTGGGACAGAGAGATTCTGATTGAGCAGATGGCGAAGATCATCAATACTGCGCAGACTATTAAAGTGAAATGAGGAGGAAAACGTTTCTGATGAAGAGACAGCTACCACTGCAACCAATACTTGTAGATTAGTCAATGATCTGTTCCTATGCGCTAAGAATCTGCAATCTATTACTAATATAGTTAAGGGATACTGGTTGTTGAATCAAAGGCGTTTAAAGGTCAAATATATTGCTATTAACATTACGAACAGAGTCGAACTCAAGCATGTATCAAGCTTCGTATAATGAAGGGGGAATACCATTGAATAATCGTTGGTGGGAGTTTTATTTAGTAAGGTATTTTGTTGGTACAGTATTCGGTACATTAGTCACTTTATACCTATACAGTAACAATACTGCATTTAGTAAATTTTACAAGTTGCAAGTTTCTTTAAAAGACTTCACTTCTTCTCATATAATTTTATTTGGGTTACTTGGTTTAGCTTTCTGCTATATTGCAAGTACGCCAATACTGGTTTTACATGCTACTAGGTCAAGTATTTTCAAACCTCACAAGTTCAATAAGAAACCTACAATCATTGGAATCATTGTATTGATCTTAGTTACAGTCGCTTTATATTGGGTGACTAAAAATAACTTAGAATGGTTCTTCCTTATATTTATATTTCTAGTACAAGTAATTCTCCTCGTATTAGCTCTATACAAAGGAAACATCCTAGATTTTTATGTG
Source organism: Paenibacillus sp. 01T424 (assembly GCF_056398745.1). Taxonomy (NCBI): domain Bacteria; kingdom Bacillati; phylum Bacillota; class Bacilli; order Caryophanales; family Paenibacillaceae; genus Paenibacillus; species Paenibacillus sp. 01T424. The sequence continues at coordinate 130,483 of NZ_JBFTPZ010000010.1, forward strand.
AAATTGATTAATAAAAGAGCAGCTAGTAGTAGTACAATTGTTTCTATTCCTACAACTAATCCAGAAGTAATAAAAGAATATACTGAATCCTATCGACATCTGCGTGAACATGGAAATGCTTTTTCCATCGTTTTAATGGAATTCATCTTCGGAATTATTCTCTACTTTATGAAAGACATTCAGGAAGTTGTAGTAACAATGATTATCTGGATTATTCCTTCATCTTTCGTTTGGTTTATAGGCAGCTACCTAGAGAGTAAGATAAATAAGATTTAACAATACATTCGTCTAAACACTCGCATGAAAAATTAATCTGTTAGATAAAACTAGAATTTTATGTAAGGTAAAAGCACTCCTTACGTTAAACATTTAACGTAGAAGTGCTTTTTTTTGTTGAGATTAGCTTATGTTCTAATGTGAATAAAAGAATCGTTAACGTATATGTAACAAGTTGCGAGCTAATGCAGTCATGTTACTCATTTCTTTCTTCATCATCGTGTTTGATATCCAACTACTCTTTTTCATGTAAAGCTTCTTTTATTAAAACATTTTTAAAATTATCTTTAACCTCTTCGGGTTTTACAAAAATGTACTCCGCTTTGAAAGTAGCATTATCAATATCGATAGGAACACAAATGAAATTTCCGTTAAATGTATCCACGACAGCATAAGTGTCATTCTTTTGTTCAATCGTCCAATATGTTCTCGTATTTAATACACTATCTTTACCAAAATTGTACGCAGTAGAATAAGCAGATAAGACAACAGCAATGAACACAAGTAAAGACATAAACTTCAGTACAATTGGGATATCATTTAATCCAATCAATCTTAAAGAAAAGAATTTCTTTATTATGAATTTATCTATTAACAAAACTGAAACGAAAAAAAGCGAAAAATACACCAGCATTGCAACAGCTACTAGAATAAGCATAGTGGTAAATGGAATATTAGGTCTAATAATAGTGAGAATATTCAGTTCTATTAACTTGTCTGGAATAGAAAAATAAGACTTGTACCCTGCCTCAAAACGATATGCTACCACATAAAAGAAAAGAGTAAATAGAGTGATGATTGAGGTTGTATTAATCACAATGTTTTTTAAGCTTACTTTATTCTCAGTTGTCTCTTCTGCCATCTCGCACCCCTTATACTATTTTGCTTATGTCTTATTTCGACTTTTTCCAGCATTATCCTCCAAAAGACTTTTATAAAATTTCCATTTTAGATATAATGATCAAGTACAGCCATCATACTTAGTTGAAACGAACCATTTGTACTAATCATCATGGAGGTAATAAGTCATGTTAAAAAAAGATAAAAATGGTTTTTTAAACTGCATAGATAAATCAAAATTTTCAAGGAATCAGTTTGAAGTCAGTGAACAATTAATAAAGAACAATCCTGCATTTGTTATAAAATTTAAAGACTCACCTATGATGTTTTGGTATCGTAACACCCCTGAAAGCTACAAACATTACGATTATGCTTATATTGAGTTTTCTCCTAGTTTTGCTGAAAGTGATTATAATCCTGATAGAGATTGGTTTTCTGATATAGAACCTATTTATTTGGCATTTACACATTGGCTTGAAAATGATCTATCCGATTACCTTTCAGAAGAAGATCATATTGATCTTTGGAGTACCCTTTTTCAAGAAGAAAATGAATATTTAGGAGTTGGAGATGATAAAGTAAACTTTTCTCATGACGAGAAAATAACTTTAGTTAGTATGATTGAAAACTTTAGAAAAATAATTGCCATTGAGTTTAATCCAACAACTAATCAGATGACAGAAATAAACAACAAACTTGATTATCTTACTCTCTCAGTAGACAAATTGAATAGATATGACTGGAAAGGCGTCTTGATCCAAACATTGATTGGAATAGCAACCTGTTTAAGTTTCGATACTTCTCAAGGAGCACAACTTTTCGCACATGCAAAACGAGTATTCATTGATAATTTGCTTTTATTAAATTAAAATCTATGCAGACTTATATAAAAACTTTGAATACCCATAATAAGCATGATATAATAAGAAAACTCAGACAGAGTGGTCATCTTTTCCGTAAACATTTAGGAGGATGATTAACATTTTAAAATAAAAATAAAACTTAAAGTTAATCTTGCATACGTATTTGCAATTTTAACGGTAGCAATCAACATCGCATTAGTATTGTTAAAGTAAATTAATTATTATAGATTCATTATCTGAGATTAGCTAGCTACCAACTACCAGTAAAATAAACTTTTAGATCACCTGTCTGAGTACACACACTCCAAATGTGTACTCAGACAGGAATAAAATATATGAAATAACGCAATTTAAAATAGCAATTAAGAAGAGCCACCTACTCAACAATTGAGTAGGTGGCTATTTTTTACTGTTTATACATGTTTGTACTCAAGCTAGAGTCTCCGAATTTTTTATAATTTCATTTTTTATGCATTTAGCATCTATATTATTAAAAGTTCTATTTTCTTTAACAATCGATATATATTGATTATATATAAATTCCATTTCAGAACTATTCTCTTTATCATTAGCCAATATACTAAAATCTCCAGTTCTTTTTATTCCGCCTTCACTATACATTACACCTGAAACTTTTGAAAAATCAATATTATCAATATTATCACATGTAACTGGTAAAATTGTTGCATCACCTTCCATATACACACCATTAATAATGCTTTTAGCTCTTTCTTTCTCAACCATTAATTCAGCATCACTTCTCATTTTACTGAAGTCAAACGGTCTTTTAGAAGTATCACTAGGATTCTCTAAATAATAGATTATTCTTTCAACCATAGTTTTAAAATTCAAATCTTTAGTTGTTAAGTAAACGTAGTAATCTTTAGTTGTTAATTTCTTTTCCTTGTTTCCCCAATTACTTGGTCGTGTTTCTTCCTCCGCGTTATTTGAATTATTTTTATGATTAATGTTTTCAGAATCTTGATCTTCATTTACGGTATATGAATTCACTTCTTGTCTGACTTGATTATTTTCGTTCACATAATGTCTCCCACTATTCACATTTAAAAGTCCTTTCTCCTCCATCTTCTTTATTAAGTCAGTAACATGTCGTTCGGAACAATTCAGTATTGCAGAAAACTCTATTGCAGAAATAGACTTCTTTAATGTCTTGACTGCACACAATACCATAAACTCTTCTGCATTAGTTGTTAAATCATATATAGAATATTGAATCTTCTCAAATCCTTTCTCAATTATAGGGAAAGTAATATCGATTTTAGAAGCTTTTTTTAAATTTGAATCATTAAAACTGAGAAAAATGACCCCTTTTATTTCAAGAGAGAGTAGGCTCTCAACGATTCGATCTCTATTGTCTTGCACTTTTTTTAAAAACTTTACTTCTGATGCTATTAAGTTTAAATTGGTTCTACATATATTTGGACAATAAAAACTACGTGATGCATAAAGATAATAAAATAAATACAACTCATTTGGCGTTAACCTTTCTGAATAAAAATACTTGTTTGCAACTGGTACGAATCCTTTTTCTTCTTTTTTTATCAACTGATAATACCTCCATAATAATAAAATTGAGAACCTCCCTCCTCCTTCTCTTTTATCTGTAGGAAGTATTCTCTGTAACTTTTTCTCTGTATACTCTGCAAAATCAGGTTATATATAATCGAATATTTCTTATATTTGAGAATAATAAGGTTGTATATTACCGAAATGATTTTATCATACGGTTAAATTTTACCGATCTTTTTTTCTCACGGTATCTTTTGAACCCAATAATCGATACTCAGCTAAAGCTTTGTTTAATTCGGTTGTTCCACTAAATTGCCAAAACTTAATTCCAGTACTCTCATTTAACCCCGAGCATATATACTTAAAGCCTCTCTTTATGAAATAATGAAATAACTTTGGACTATAACAATAAAAGAAAACATCTCTATTTGAAAACATTTTCCCACCTTCTTTCATAAATTTGAACAACAAGTAAGCTAACCACGTGATAGCATCTATCTCAATATTTAGATTAATTTTTTAACCAAACACCGCCGTAACTCCTGTTACTATCGCAGAACTAAAATCCCATTTACCTACAGGAATTGCTGCACTGGCTGCACCTGACATTCTCAAATATTCATTTCCAAAATGTTTTAGAGAAACATAGTCAACACCATTGTAGATGGTAAAGTAATTATTTCCGTTGTAGCTAAGTTCCAGGTCGCCAAATTGTCCTCCAACTTTGATAAAGTTTGCTGGATATCCCTTCTGATATATCTTCTCCGCTGCTAAGTTTGAAGTGTCAATGTAATCTGAACTTATCCTCCCTGCAATTATCTGATCTGCAGTCAGTGTTCCAGTATAAACACCATTAGCATCTATATGTGTTAATCTGCTGGAGTTAGCCATAATACCACCTAAAGCCGCAGCATTCGGTTGACTAGTCACCTGATTCCAACTCAAAGTAGCGTTTTTCCCCATCTGAACATTCATATCTTTTGTCCTCTCTCGAATTCTGTAATATTCTCTCTGCTTAATATATGAACCGTAATATTACCACCAACTCTCTCTTCTAAAGCTCCCACGAAATCAAATGTATCCAGAAGGCTTTCTACGGCTTGATTTGGGTTGAAATGATTGACTAGGAAGTCTAATCCATTCTGTTGTCCAATGCCCCTTACAACGACTTCAGAAGACGTTATAACATGCGGTTCAAATCCGTCCGAATGGGAATATTGGATAAAACCACTCTGATTCTTCTCTACATCAAAGTAAGCTAGTATTATAGCCAACCCTGAACCTGTTGGTTCATGAACGTAGTAGGTTGGATAATCCAAAATGAAGCGTAGATGAACCAATAAACTTTCTTTTTGTACGATAAGGGCTATCTTGTCTATTGAAGTTTCTTCATTGACTAAATGAGCTATTCGTATACGCAGCTCCTCACAATAGTCTTGCGCTCCAGAACAAAAAATAGATACCTTATTAGTCAATCTAGTTAACTTCTTGTGATTATCACTAATTACCTTTTTCCCTTTCATTATTCGCCCATCGCCAGCAATCATTACATAATTGCTTGGATTATTTATAGCTATGCATAAGCTCATCTTACTCRGCTCCTTTTTCATCAATGTATTTTTTGTATTCTATAACTTTATCTAAGCTCATTCCATTCCTACTATTTTCATAATTACTAATATGCGACTTGTGACAATTCAAAAGCACTGCAAGTACGCTTAGCCTTATCCTTTTCCGTATTCTTAAAAGCCTGTATTCATCTCTCTCTGACAATCTGACTACCTCCTTGATATTTTTGGACAACAGAAATAAGGGATTCATAAGAATCCCCTAGTTATACAAATATAATTTGATTGATCGATAATATTTAGAGCAATCTCTAATTCGACCATACAAGTATTATATCATATGAGGATAAATTTGTCAAATTATGGTATTTAATAAGAAGAAGTTAGCTTTTCTCGCTTTGACGTTGGATAAAATTTAAATTCAACTTGAGCTTGATTTTTTTCCACTTTATATGGGCTACCGCATTGTATAATAGTATCCTCCTCAATTTCGTACTCAGCTAAATCCCTATTACAACTATAAATTGTAATGTCCATAAGATCATTCTCAATTACTCCTTTAAATAATTTCTTTATCTTTGAGTCTAATAAATTCATCTCAAATCCATTCAATAATAAGTTTTTTTCTAGTTTGTTCTTTTCTTTTAACAACCACAGTAATTGATTTTTCGTTCCTTCATCCAAATTCTCCCCCATATAGCCAACATGATCTGTCAAAAGTTTTAAAACTTGTTCATAATTCATAAAATACTTTGTCATAGACTTTTTTTCATCTCTTAACATGGCATATCTCTTTTTCATTTCTTTGACACTATTATATTTTTTCATAGTTAGCTCCTTAGTTTTATATTTGATTTGTATGTAAGAGGAAACATCATGTTTCCTCTCTTTTATTTTGTTCATTATTACTCTATAACCTTGTGTTTTTTCAGCACACTTTCTAAATCTTGATAGAAAGATAATAGTTTTTCATTTGGAAATAACTCCTGATCCTGCCATTTTCTCCGTTCTACACCATGATAATGTTTTAAATAGCCTATTAAACTATCAACTGCGTTGATGTCATTAACATGAAACTTTTTAAGGAGATCAAGATAGCTATTTAGCTTTGAAATAATGAAGTCTTCAGCATTCTTCTCTTTGAAAATTTCAGTCTTTGTATTCGAGTCTAACGCCCAGATGGTTTCAAAAATATATTGCACTTTTTCTTGATACGAATTAATCTTTATTGTTTGATTCAGTTGATCGTATAAGCTCTTTAATTGATCTTCATAATCATCAATATACTCATCCAAAATCGTTTCACCTTCAGGATTATCGACAATAAGCTCTCCATGACGATTATCAAAATCCATTGTTTCTATGTAATGAATGCGTATTTTCAGTTCATCAACATGAGTAAGCTCTTTTTGAAAATATTCTGATGCGATACCCTTGAATATCTTTGATAAAACGCTCAAGTATTTTTTAGGTATCTCCCTTGTTCCTTTCAACCAGCTACTAATATTTGTAGGTACTATTTTTAATTTTTCTGCTAATTCCTTGTTTTCGATGTTATACACTTTACAAATAAATTCTAATCCAATCATTCAGATCACTCTCTTTCATTTCTCTCATATTCTTATTATATAGATGATTTTGATGAATGTAAATATATTTTGTTGATTTTATGTTGATTTTAAACATTATGGTCAAAAAAAGAACGGCTATTCAACCGTTCAAGTTATATTCACTTCATATCAGACTGTTGTTTGGCTTGTAATGGCTATCGTATCAATAGAAGGTTTTATAATTATCCATGTTCATGTACAAGTTTCTGAGTACTTTCTGGCGATTTATAGAAGCAATTGGTCTATTTCAGAATCTTCTTTAAAGCTCCATGCTATCCTCATGTACCTTACACGCTATATATCCAAATAATTTAGTGGGTTAAACCTCTGATTCTGCTCCCGTAATTCATTTCCCCACATTGCAACATATCTCATCGTAACCGTAATACTTTGGTGACGCATCAGCTTTTGAATTGCAAAAGCACTCATTCCAGACATAGCAAGTCGATGACAAAATGTGTGTCGAAAAGTATGCGGCGATACTCTTATGTTTGGAAAGTTCATCTTCTCACCTAAATATTGAAATATTTGCATTAGTGAAAATTCAGTTATCTGGTTATAGTCCCTCTTGGTGAATACATATTCGCTACTCTTCCCCCAATGTTGTTTGCAGAAGGTTTGATATGCTCGAAGTTCTTTGGTTAGTTTCTCTGTCATAGGTAATGTCTCTTTACGTCTCGTTTTGCCAAATACAGATATTGATTGATTTTCAAAATCAATGTCTGACCATTTCAAATTGATAATTTCCCCTCTTCTAATACCAGTACCTAAAATCACAACAATAAGCATGTAGTCACGATAGGCACAATAACTCTTCTCTCTACGTTTAATTCTCCTATAGTAACTCAACATTTGAATAATTTGCTCATCATTAAATACTTCAACCTTCACATCATCTTTCAATAGCTTAATCTTTTTAACTGGACTAATCTTTATTACCTCGCACTCCACCATATAATTGAAGAATGCTCTCATTCTCATAAGTTTTGTGTTTACAGTACCAGCTTTATTTCCTTTTTCCTGACAATGTATCAAGTAACTTTTTGCATGACTTTGTGTAATATTTTCAACGTTGACTACTTCATGCTCTACACAGTAATTGATAAACTCTCCAAGCAACGTTTGATAATTCCTGATGTTTACCTTTGTCGTATTCTTGAACTTGCGATCATCTAAAAAATCTTGAAATGCAAACTTTAACAACACAAAAAACCACTCCCTAATAGAATATTAAGAAGTGGTCATTGCTTTATTTATTATTTGTAACAGTGACTGCTTCTTAAATCAAAGTCAAAATAACCTCAATTCAAGGAGCTACATGGTCTGATGGTTTAGAGCAGAAAGGCTGAAAAGCCTTATCCAGTCTAGCCTACATCATGCCGCCCATGCCGCCCATGCCGCCCATATCTGGCATGCCAGCGCCAGCACCCTTAGGTTCAGGTTTGTCAGCAACAACCGCTTCAGTTGTCAAGAACATAGCTGCAACGGAAGCTGCGTTTTGCAATGCTGAACGAGTTACTTTAGCAGGGTCAACGATACCCGCTTCGAACATGTTAACCCATGTTCCAGTAGCTGCGTTGTAGCCTACGCCGATTTTTTCGTTTTTCAGACGCTCAACGATAACCGAACCTTCTTGACCAGCGTTCGCAGCGATTGTGCGAAGCGGCTCTTCAAGGGAACGAAGAACGATGTTAACGCCTGTTTGCTCGTCGCCTTCTGCTTTAACAGCAGCAACAGCGTTGTATACGTTAATGAGGGCAGTACCGCCGCCCGATACGATACCTTCTTCAACCGCTGCACGAGTGGAGTTGAGGGCATCTTCGATGCGTAGTTTGCGCTCTTTCAATTCTGTTTCTGTAGCTGCGCCAACTTTGATAACTGCAACGCCGCCAGACAATTTTGCAAGACGCTCTTGAAGCTTCTCACGGTCAAAGTCGGAAGTTGTTTCTTCCAGTTGAGCGCGGATTTGGTTCACGCGAGCAACGATGTCAGCGGAGTTGCCGCTGCCGTCAACGATGATTGTAGTTTCTTTAGTGATGCGGATCTGACGAGCAGAACCTAGTGATTCAACGCCAGTTGACTTAAGCTCAAGGCCTAGCTCTTCTGTAATCACTTGGCCGCCTGTTAGAGCAGCGATATCTTGAAGCATAGCTTTACGACGGTCACCGAAGCCTGGAGCTTTAACAGCTACGCAAGTGAATGTTCCACGAAGTTTGTTCACTACTAGAGTAGCTTGAGCTTCGCCTTCTACGTCTTCAGCGATGATTAGCAATTGCTTGCCGGATTGTACGACTTTCTCAAGAACCGGAAGGATCTCTTGAATGCTCGTAATTTTTTTGTCAGTGATAAGAATGTAAGGGTTGTCTAGGACAGCTTCCATTTTATCAGTGTCAGTAATCATGTATGGAGATACATAACCACGGTCAAATTGCATACCTTCAACAACTTCTAGTTCTGTAACAAAGCCTTTCGACTCTTCTACAGTGATAACGCCGTCGTTGCCGACTTTTTCCATAGCTTCAGCAATAAGTTGGCCTACTTCATCGTCAGCAGATGAAATCGAAGCAACTTGTGCGATCGATTGTTTGCCTTCGATTGGTTTCGAGATTGCTTTAAGCTCTTCAACAGCAGCTTTAACAGCTTTCTCGATACCTTTGCGGATAACCATAGGGTTAGCGCCAGCTGTAACGTTTTTCAAGCCTTCGCGAATCATCGCTTGTGCTAGAACAGTAGCAGTAGTTGTACCGTCACCTGCAACGTCATTTGTTTTTGTAGCTACTTCTTTAACAAGTTGAGCGCCCATGTTTTCAAAAGCATCTTCAAGCTCGATTTCTTTTGCAATGGAAACACCATCATTTGTGATAAGCGGGCTTCCGAATTTTTTCTCAAGTACCACGTTGCGGCCTTTTGGACCTAGTGTTACTTTAACTGCATTTGCAAGTGCATCAACACCGCGCAGCATTGCGCGACGAGCGTCTTCGCTAAATTTAATTTCCTTAGCCATTAACAGAAACCTCCCAAAATAGTTTAAGTAGAACTGCTTAGTTTATGTGTTGCCTTCTATGTGACCCTAAGCGGGTTGTTATTCAAAAATCGCGTGAATTTCGCTTTCTTTCATAATCAAATACTCTTTGCCTTCGTATTTGATTTCAGTGCCTGCATATTTGGAGAAAAGAACGCGGTCGCCTTCTTTAACTTCAAGAGCAATGCGAACACCATCTTTCAGCGTGCCGCTTCCAACTGCAATCACTTTGCCTTCTTGCGGCTTTTCTTTCGCCGAATCCGGCAATACGATACCGCTAGCGGTTGTTTCTTCTTTCGCGATTGCTTCGATCAATACGCGTTCACCCAAAGGTCTGATCATTGAAAATAGCCTCCTTCAAAATTTGTCGCTGCTTATATTCTCGTTAGCACTCGAAACCTTCAAGTGCTAACAACTATTTTTATCATACTCATTTTCGTTATTAATTTCAAGTGCTTGGTTTCATTTTTCCGTTTATTTACACTAGGCAGAAGGAACTAAATCTTTTTTGTGCGGATTGGCCCGTCCATTGTGATTCGCTCAAGCTATTATTATGCGCCAACTATATCTTGAGAATACGATAATGCTCAAATTGCTTCCCCGCAGAAATACGACCGTTTGCTCTTTTTAAAACAACCTCAGGATCAGTAAAGATTTACTTCAAAGCCGCATCGATGCCAAAAGCTTGTCCTGACCACGCCTTTTTAGAAGTCCAAGCCTCGTCTGCTCCACTCCAAAATGGATGCTCGCTTGCTAGGCCAAGCGGCAAGAACACCGCAGCGCATAAATAGAGGCTTCCCGTAGAAATGTACCGCTCGCCAACATCTCGCTGATGTCCGCAGAAGCCGATTGTAAGCCATCCATCCGCTGTAAAATTGCCTGGCACTTCAAGCGTTCTACGAATCGCTGCGGTAAGCGCACAGCGTACCTGAGATGCTGTGACGGACGTTGGCAAATCATCATTTAAAGCATGCTGAGCTAGGCTTTGAAAGGCTCCGAAACGATAGGCAAGCGAGCGTCCAATTGGCGGGTATGTTCCATCCGTTCCAATTAGCCGCTCAAGCACTTCTGCATAACGCCGTGAACGGCTCGCAACAGCACCCTGCATGGCTCGCCATTCCTCGTGCTCATCACCTGCTGCGGCAAGTACATCGACCAGCATCGGCTGAATAACGAAGCTGTTATAGTAATCCCAGTGGAAATCCGGACCATCACTATATGCGCCGTCACCCAAATACCACTGTTCATGCTGCTTCAACGCGTAATCGATCCGCATCGGGTCCCAGTCAAGCTCACCAAGCTTAAGCAGCGCCGCTTCAATCGTTGCTGCAAACAGCAGCCAATTCGAGAAGACTGGCTTTCTCGATCTCGTTTGCTTCAGCGCCGTAATTACATTTGCCTTCACACGCTGCTCCAGCTTTTCACCAAGCTCTATCGGAGCACGCAATATCGCAAGCGCCAAAAAAGCAGCGTCGACAATCGGCTGGTAACCATCGCTAAAGTTCATATAGTCTGGCGAAGCTGGATCAGTGCCCGCATCCACTGCTTCACGAGCAAGCGCGGCATAACGAATTCGCAGCTCCTCTTCGTGTCCATTAATGTGCTGATTCTCAAGCCATGGAGCCATACCGGATAAAAGGCGTCCTAACGCTTCTAAATGCGTAAATTTCGCTCGGTCAGCTTTAAGTTCAGCGGCAGCTTTCTCATCATCAGTATCTCCAGCAGTTATTGCGATTTCTATAGGCATCTTCTCTTTAAGACGGCGCTCAGCAAGGGCGCTAAACACAGGTTCGCCAATAGCGAGCATCTGCTCCAGCCAGTATTTGCGCATAGGAAGCGTTTCGTTTATCTGTGATCCACTTTCGATTTGCATGTTCGTTACCTCTCCTCTACCAGAATGTCGAGGAATCCCCTCTTAATCGCGCTAAACCTTCTACGAAGAAATAGTCACCATAAATAAGCGGCACATCAATGTTTCTCCGCTCTGGGTAATGGCTTGTCCCATGCAAAATCAAGCCTTCCTCCGCTTCATCATCCCAAGCACCGTAATTCTCGTACAGTGAACGCATTATTCGCTCGCCTGACGCTTGATATAGCTCCGATTCTTCTGCAGGAACTGATCTTGCGATTTCGAGCAGACCGCAGGCAGCACAAGCACCAGCTGACGTGTCGCGATAACGTTCTACACCTGAAGGCAGACGGAAATCCCAATGCGGCACCGAATCCTCAGGCAAGTTCGCAAGGAAGAAATGGGCAACCCGCTTCGCCGCCTCCAAGTACCGAGCCTCGCCCGTATAACGATAGCTGAGCGCCATCCCGTAAATCGCCCACGATGCTCCGCGCGACCACGCTGAGTTTGGCGCAAAGCCTTGTCCGCCGTTCACACTTACAAATTCACCCGTATGCGGGTCAAAGACTACAATATGATTAACCGAACCGTCCGTCCGTATAAAATGCTCCAGCACCGTATCCGCATGCTCCATCGCCAAATGCTTAAATCTTGGGTCGCCCGTTGTCTCGCTCGCCCAGTAGAGCAAAGGCAGGTTCATCATGCAGTCAATAATTGCCCAGCCCTCATTGCGATCCCCCTCACCCCATGGGTTCCAAGCTCTAATATAGTTTCCTTTTACATTAAATCTTCCGCTAAGTACACTAGCCGCTAACAACGCTCGTCTGCGGGATTGCTCTTCACCAAGCAGCTTATAGCGGGCTACACTCGTTAGCGACCACATGAAGCCGATGTCGTGATCCAAGCGATCATATCCGAACAATACTTCATCCAATTGCTGCTCGCATGCTTCGGCAATATCTTTATATCGATCATCCTTCGACTCTGAATCACGGTACAACAGCCATAACAAGCCCGGCCAGAAACCGGCTGTCCACCACTGAGGCGCCTCCAGCACATACGTTCCATCGACGCTCGCATGCGGAAATCTTGCACCAATCCGATTACTTGTTCTCGTAACCTTCTCATGTACATTTGCCCAAGCTTCATTTGCCCAATTGATCTGCTCCATATCCTTACTCGCTCCTCGCATCGAATATTGTAGTTATGATTCAAATTGAAAAATAAAATTTGCAATTAACGGCACTTCAACTGCTGCTTTCCATTCAAAATCAAGCGTATACCAGAATCGCTCAACGCCATAATGATCGATATCGCTCCTTGCGGTAACGACCGGCTTCCAAACCTGATGATCATAATTAATAAACAATTGGCGTTGTCCTGTTAAAATCACTCGACCTTCCTCGACCAGCTCGGGAACTAGAAACGTAATGAACCGCTCTGTAACTTGCCGCTCAGCATCCGATTCATCTCCATTTGGCATCATCCAAATCGTATCCGTCAGCGTCAGGCGCGGCAGCTTTCCCTTTTCCCACAGAAATCGGCGCTCCAATCGCTCCAGCTTGGAATGGCCATACGTCGAGCTGATTTCCAGCGCAAACTTATCCATCTTCGCATTTGTTGACGCTTCCATAACTGCTGCTCTAAACGTAGCCCCATTTTGCTGATGAGAGCCATCTATTATAGGAACCGAATGACCCTTAGAGCCATTGCACCAAATTGAATACCGTTCCGGGCCAAAATATTTCGCCGTATATTTTCCGCTGCCCAAATCCGCTAAATAAGCTTGTCCATCCGCATGTATGATGAAATGGCCCACATCATTGTGGTTATGAGGCTCCTCATTATGGCCCCCTTTTGCCGCAAAGCTGTAGTTGCCACCGTTCTCACTTGCATGTCTAGACAGAAGCCACTGCACATCAGATAAATAATAGGACTCGGCAGGCCAGATCGTTTTACTTTCAGTCGCCACCATCCATTCTTCTTTCACCCACAGCAAATTACGAATCGCCGGCGCCCAGCGTCCGCAATGATCAGCAGAATACTCCGCTCTAAGGCTCGCATCCGGTACAATGACCTCTGCAAACTCCTGATGCAGACAGCAGCTGAGCCCCATAAATATACCGCTTTCAGGACGCGAATCACTAAAGTTAACGACCGTGCTGCTTCCTGTAAAACATTTCTGCTGAAAAAGTGCAATCTCCTTCACCTTATTCGATGCAAATAAGTTGATTTCCCCATCTGTTGCCGCTTTTAACATCTGAGCAAAATATACATAATATCCGAAACCATACTGCCAATATAAATAACCTTCCGCACACGCACCGTCATCGCCAAATCCACTCAAATAACAATCAAGCGAATGAAGCACACGTTCCAGCACTTGCGACAGCCTATGCGAATCCTCAATAAGATACAACGCTGCTGCCCCAACCGAACCCGCGCATACAGCCGCCCAATTGTGATCCGCTGTCTCCCACCCATATGGGCCTTGCTCCAAAAAAGGACGGAATAGGCGATTCTCTACCTCAGCCTCTATACGCCTTCGCAGCAAGTCCGGCAAGCGGTCACCTAATAACAACTTTACCTCACTCAGTGCAAACCCCGTCTCCGCCGAAAATAAATCGATGTCCAGCCTGTCTGATCCTTCATTAAAATGAGCAGGCAAACACCATATAAACTCATTGCAAACCGACCAGATCATATTAAGAGCGGCAACTTCGTAATCTACATTTTCCGGCTCCTGCAGCGCCATAATGACATACGAATTCAATCTTTTTCGCCTCTCAAAATATACTCTTTCATAAGCTAAGCGCTCTCCCGTATCTCCATAAACACGAAATAGAGAGTAAGTGAGCTCGGGATCAGGGGTAAGCATGAAGCGATCGGCATCCCTTTTAATCTCTTCAAGGAGCTGTTCATTAATGGACTGATTCCACAGTTGCGAACTGGGCTTCTGGATTTCACCGCCTGAGGCTAGAAGCGTCAGCCCTTTTTTCTTATGCTGCTCCAAAATCTCCTGTATCCGGTCACGTTTCATTTGTATAATCTCGCTCCTATTCTGCCTGCGCAGCTGCTGGCTTTATACTAAACGGGCATTATGCGAAACTCCATACTTTCATAATCATTGCACCTAAATTGTACCAGTAGTTTATGAATAGCAGAAGGCTGTAACAAAAAAATACCGTACGGCGATTTCTCGCGCACGGTATTTCATGGTTTTCAGCTATTCGCCTCTATAGTACAATCCACCCAAAATAAATAGGGTTAAATCCTCGACGATCGCTTCCTGTGATGAACGTTCTTCTTCATGCAAGATAGCCCAATATTGGCTATTCCGATGAAAGAGCAACGTACCGATAATGGAAAACAAGGTGTTATCTAAGGAGTTGAATTGAAATAAACCTTGCTCCTGACCCTCTTTGAGCCAGTAGCGGAGCTTCCCCCACATCGGCATCACATGCTTGCGTATCTTCTCAATTCGATCCGTGTTCATGATAACTTCTTGCTGAATAATGTTAATTAATTGATAGTCGCTGTAGCGGAAATTAGTTACCTCACGAACAATAAGTCTAACACCCTCTACCGGATCTATCTGCATTGGGTCTAGCTCGGCAATTTGATTGTTTGGAAAATAATAATCAAATAAAGCATAGAACATATTTTCTTTCCCGCCAAAATGATACGAGACGAGCGCAACATTAGCTCCAGCCTCTTCGCATATTTGCCTAACGGTCGTTTTATCGAAGCCGTTTTCCGCAAACAGCTTTTTGGCAGCTGACAATATTCTAATTTTAATATCCGCATCTCCTGTTGTCATGACTGGCCCCCATAAAAACAATATCTTTTATTTTGAACCACTTCTAAACCAACAGCAAACTGCAGTTGAATTATCTTTTTTGCCCTGCAATTATTGCTGTAGGCTGCACTACAGGAGCGGCTTGGCGCTTCAGCGCCACCGCAACGACGCTAACCGCAAAGGCAACGACCGCAATAACGCTCAGTGACAAAGAGTCAGCTGTAGCCGCTGGGCCGCCGAACAAAATATTCATCGTACCTTCAACTGCATACGTCGCTGGAAGAATATCACCAAGCTTGACGTAAAAGTCGGATAACAATTCACGCGGTACGATCGCACCAGAGGTAACAAGCTGTGCCGACAATAAAATAATATTGAACAGCATGCCGCTTAAACCAAACAGGTAAATAAACATTTGCGAGACGAATATAAAGGTTAATACGAACATCAGCTGGAACAGCCAAATATGAAGGAATCCTTGTTCCATCTGACCGCCAAATGCAGCAAGCAAGGAAGAACCTACTAACGAAACAATGACACCTGCTCCTACATTAATTACGCTTCTTGCGCCAAAACGTTTCCATCTGCTTGTTGTTGCTCCTAGTGAAAGGGAAGATTGCTCAAAGTTCATACCCATGATCATCGCGCCGACATAAGAAGCAAGCACCAGCATCATCGGAACCATTTGATTGTTCATTCCTTGTATCACGTTCGTTGACTGAATTTCAGATTTAACACGCTCTGACAATCCTTGTGCCGCTGCTCCAGCTTGCTCTGCTGGCAGCTGCATGTTGCCAAGTACCGTTTGAATGCCGCCCGTTACGGCTTGTTTATTTACTTCTGCTGTTATTTGTCCGGCTGCACCACTCATAATACTTTTAATCAGAGCTGGATTTGATTCGTTAATTACATATTGAATGGAGGCTGTACCATCGGCTGCTGAAGCCTTCTGAGAGAAATCCGCCGGTATCCATACGACCATCTGCAGTTCACGCTCATTCAGCTGCTGCTTCGCCTCGTCAATGCTGCTGATTTCACTCATGTTAAAAGGCAAGTTCTGAACAAGGTTGCCAGCAATCTTCTGTCCCATCTGTGCATCTTCATTCACAATAGCAATATGCAAATTTTGTACGCGGTCCGTAACACCGTTATAACCTGTCATCCAAATGACCGAAAAAATAACTTGGAACATGATTGCCGTAAATATACCAACGATAGTCGTTGGACGTTTCATAAAAGCAATTAGTGCATTTTTCAATATGATCCACTCCCGTTTTCTCTATTTAAACAATTGTTTTAAACAACTGTTTAAATATTATGCGGAAATGATGTTTTTGTCAACCACGCAAACTCGCCTTCGGCGTCCTCTAGATGCTGATGAAGCTTTGACGGAGAAATATTAGCCTTTTATAAGCTTCTTAAATAAAAAAAAAGAAGAAGAGGACATTCCCCTTCTTCTTCCTATGCTTCAGACATTGACTCTCCATATTCCGCTTCCCATTTTGCATCTGCAGCTAGCTGCTTTTTGTGTACCGAACCTGATAAAAACACACTAATCTCATATAGAACGAGTAATGGGATTGCCACTAATATATCCGATATGAAATCCGGCGGCGTAATCATAACTCCAATAAGCACCATGATGAAATACGCTAGACGGCGCATTTTGCGAAGCCGCTGTGGATTCACTAAACGAATAGCTGTCAAAAACATGATGACTAGCGGCAGTTCGAATAACAGCGATATCGGAATGAGCAGATTAAACATAAACGTAAAATACTGCGCGATACCATATGTTTCCTCAAGGTTTAAATGTTGTGATACTGTTCTTGTGAAATTAAAAGCGAGTGGAAAGACGACAAAATAAGAAAACGCCAATCCAATTAAAAACATGATTAGTGCAAATGGAACATATTTAAGCGTGGAACGCTGCTCGTTCTTGCGCAAAGCCGGCTTTACGAATGCCCAAAGCTGATATGCAATAACAGGCAAAGAAATAATTAAAGCGATGACAAATGCAAATTTCATATACATGCCAATGCCATCCCAAAGGGAAAACGTATGTAACGAAATTGTATTAGCAGGCTTCTGGCTCATTAGAAAGTTATAGGTAGGCTGTGCAAATATAAGTCCGACGACTAAGCCTAACGTTAAAATAATAAGCACGTAAATGATACGCTTGCGTAGCTCGCCAAGATGCTCCAAAAGCGGCATCAACCCTTCTTCTCGAAGAAGCGCTTTACGTGATTTATGCTCCGATTTGCTGTTTCCTTCCGATCCCACCTGCACGATACCTCCTTCGCCTAGCGGTAAACCTTTTTTTCAAGAAAAAAGCGGGCCCGATTAATCCGGCAGCCGCTTATTGTCTTTATCACTATTTTCCGAGCGACTCACATCAACACGGCTCGAATCTTTGTCCTTGCGATCACGGTCACGATCATCATCATCCATGATCTCTCTTGCTCCGGATTTAAACTCACGCAATGTCCGTCCGAATGCACGTCCAAGTTCTGGTAGCTTGTTTGGTCCAAATAGTAGCAAAGCAACCAACACGAGCAGTATAACACCTGTTGCACCAATTCCTGACATTTGCCAACCTCCTCGTAATTTTATGTAGCAGCATCATTATTAAGCAGCTCATACTTAACAGCTGTTTAAGCCGCCATATCCCATGCTGACAATATCTTCACGAACAATCGTATCTCCCGCTAAAATCCGCGGCAGCAGCACATCGAATGATGTATATGGATCATGCATGACGCATCCTGGAAGCCCCAATATCGGCACTCCGTTTAAATAACCAATAAGCAGCATTGAGCCTGGCAGCATCGGAGTTCCGTAACTTACGATATCCGCTCCTGTTTCCTTTATGGCTCCAGGAGTGCGATCGTCGGGATCTACCGACATTCCGCCAGTCACTAGTATCATATCATAACGTTGTGCAAGCAAATAGTGTATTTCCTTGACAATTGTTTGTCGATCATCGGGTGCAAATCGCTGCTCTGCAACTTCTGATCCAAGCTCCTCGAGCTTGCTTCTTACTGCCGGACCAAATTTGTCTTCAATTCTTCCGTTAAAAACTTCGCCGCCCGTCGTCAACAAACCGACACGAAATTTACGGAAAGGGCGAACGCGCAGCGGTGAAACTCCGCCATTCGCTTCACGGTATTCGGCTGCAAGCCTCTCTACCGTCTCTACCTTCGATTTGGGTACGACAAGCGGAATGGCTCTGGTTGCAGCCAGCGCTTGTCCCGGCTTAACGACTGTTTTTGCCTTAATCGTTGCTAATGCAATTTCACCCAGCTCATTAATGGCATCAACTAATGCCTTATCAATCTCCGCAAGGCCTAGCTGGTTTGCTTTAATGCTCACCTTGCCCTCATGCGGCTCTGAAAGAATGAGTTTCTCGTCATATAACGCTTCAGCCATTCGAATGGCTGCATCATCCTCATGAAGCTCGTTTTCTCCAAGCTCCATAATATAGATATGCTCCTTGCCAATATCAAGCAGATTAGGAATGTCTGCTTCTACTACGACATGACCTCTTTTGAACAATCGACCCTTAAACTGACCTGGAATAATTCGCGTTAAATCATGAGCCAGTCGCAGCCCGATCGCATCATATACGGAAACTTCTCTTAGCGTAGTCGATCCATGTTGTTCTGTTCCGTTCTCTGCATGATGCTGCTGCTGACTCATACGCTATGTTCCCCCAGTTCTCCGGATAAAATGCCCAGAGCATGCGGCAATTGATCCATGATCGCCATTAAGCTCTCGTGTACGCCCTTTGGACTCCCAGGCAGGTTAACGATTAATGAGCTGCCTCTAATGCCGCAGACGCCTCTTGAGAGCATTGCTCTTCTTGTTTTTTGGAGAGCGCCCATGCGCATCGCTTCCGCTATTCCCGGAACAGCACGGTCAATAACCTTGAGCGTTGCCTCGGGCGTAACATCGCGCTCTGCAAGACCTGTGCCGCCCGTCGTAAGCACAAGATCCGCATGGAAGTACTCTGTCATTTCAATAATGGCTGCCATTATTTCATCCTGCTCATCCGGTACAATCCGATAATCAATAATTTCTCCACCCAGCTCTTCCTCAACCAATTCACGGATAACCTGGGCACTCGTATCCTCACGTTCTCCACGTGATCCTTTATCGCTTGCTGTCAAAATTGCTACTTTCCACCGCATTTACCATTCCTCCCATTCCTATTTCGCTCATGGGTTTGACGAAATTCGATAATCGCCGCTTTTTCCGCCCGTTTTTGAAACCAGCTGCGTAGGACCGATAACCATATCCTTTTGCAGCGCTTTGCACATGTCGTAGACCGTTAGAGCTGCGGCAGACACGGCTGTCAGTGCTTCCATTTCCACGCCGGTTTTTCCTGTTGTCTTTACTGTACCTTCTATGTAAAGCTCATCCGTTCCGTTATCGCTAAAAACCACATTGATGCCTGTGAGCGGTAGCGGATGGCACATTGGAATCCAATCTGACGTTTTTTTGGCAGCCATAACTGCAGCAACCTGAGCCACAGCCAGTACATCGCCCTTCCCAATCTTGCCAGCCTTAATTTGTTCTAATGTATCTCGGTTCATCGTTATCCTAGTTTGAGCGACTGCCGTGCGGGAAGTGACTTCCTTGTCAGAGATGTCTACCATTCGCGCCCGACCCTGCTCGTTAAAATGTGTCAACTCCACCTCAAACGCTCCTTCTAGCGCTAATGAACGGTTCGCCTTTAACGTTCATAGCTCGCTTGGCAATCATTCAGCTGTATTTCCTCTAAACTAAATACATGTTTTTTTCAGTAATCAAGCCATCCATTTTCAAATCATGCCCCTCGAGAGGCACCTCATCGATGAGCTGCGCCTCGAACGCTATTCCAAGCCAGTACTGCTTAGAAGCATTGTTTTGAACAGATTCAGCAAATCGGTCATAATAACCGCCCCCATAACCAAGGCGGCCCCCTTGAAGGTCAAAGGCTAGTCCCGGCACAAACACAACACCCAGTTCACAATTGTCCTTAAAAGGCTGCGCCGTATTCGGATTCGGCTCCATAATCCCATATGCACCAGGTATCAGATCATCCCAGCTCCGCAAGGTATAGAGCTCCATGGAACGATCTGCTGCGATGCATCTTGGCGCAATGACTTCTCGCCCTGTTCGCCAGCCCCATTCAATGAGACCTGACAAATCAAGCTCGCTCCGAAAAGAAACGTACACCATAAACGCGGCAACCGAATGGCTTTCAATAAAAGCCATCGCTTTCGTGCAAGCTGCTTCTGACCATAATCGCCGCTGCTCGACTGGTAATTTATTTCGTTTTATCGTTATCTGACTTCGTATGTAAGCCTTATCGCCCCGTTGATTTGGTTCAACCAAAAGCATTCACCTATTCTAGTTCCCATCATTTTCTTTCATTAATTGTAGTTTAACATTGTTGTGCAACTTTCGCCAATGCTAGCGCTCGTTTATGGTACACTAATATGTAGTATGAGCATTCGTTCTTTACCATTTATTTGTTGGAGGTTTCAAAATGCTGCTGCAGGTTTCTAACGTAACAAAAAGCTACGGCGTAAATGTCGTATTATCCAATATTTCGATGCAAGTGCTGGAACGAGAACGTATTGGTCTCGTAGGTGTGAACGGTGCAGGCAAGTCTACACTGCTCAAAATCATTGCAGGCGAAATGTCCGCAGATTCTGGCGCTATTCATAAAGCCAAAGAAACTAAAATTGGTTATCTCGCTCAGAATAGCGGATTGCAATCCAATCGAACGATTGGTGAAGAAATGCTTGCCGTTTTCTCGCATCTAATTGAAGCAGAGCAAGAGCTTCGTGATCTTGAAGTGAAAATTGCAGATCCCGAACTTCATCAGGATGAGAAACGTTATACAGCCATACTCGATCGTTATGCCAAGCGTTCAGATTGGTACCGCGAGCAAGGCGGTTTCGAGGTCAACACGCGTATTAACAGTGTTCTTCACGGTATGGGTTTCGGAACATTTCCAGCTGACACTTTAATATCAACATTAAGTGGCGGCCAGAAAACACGGCTCGCACTCGCTCGCATATTGCTTCAGGCACCGGATCTGCTTATGCTTGATGAGCCTACCAACTATCTCGACATTGAGACTTTAACGTGGCTAGAGTCCTATTTGCGCGGATATTCAGGTGCCATCTTAGTTGTATCCCATGACCGTTACTTCCTAGATGCTCTTGCTCAAACCATTATCGAAATCGAGCGTCATACCTCCAAGCGATATACTGGAAATTACAGCCGCTATATGGAGCTGAAAGCTGCCGAGTACGAAATCAATATGCGTCAATTCGAAAAACAGCAGGACGAAATTTCGCGTATGGAGCAATTTGTCCAACGAAATATTGTTCGAGCTTCAACGACCAAACGTGCACAAAGCAGACGGAAAGCTTTGGACAAAATGGATCGGCTGGACAAGCCGCAAGGTGATTTAAAAAAAGCTCATTTCACATTTGAAATCGAGCGTTCGACAGGCAAAGACGTACTTGCTGTTAATGAGGTTTCCGTTGTTTTCCCAGGTAAGGACACACCTATCTTTAAAAATGTATCCTTCCAGCTCACTCGTGGTGAAACCGTTGCATTAATTGGTCCGAACGGGATTGGGAAATCAACACTGCTAAAGGTTATTGTCGGTCAAAATGAACCAACAACAGGTACAATTAAGTTTGGAACTCACGTCAAACTCGGTTACTATGACCAAGAACAAACGAGGCTGAACGGCCAAAATACTGTTCTTGAAGAGGTCTGGGGCAGTTACTCCCATATGGAGGAGGCACGTATTCGTACGGTGCTCGGCAACTTCTTATTTAGCGGCGAAGACGTACTCAAGCGAATTTCTTCCCTTAGCGGCGGTGAGAAGGCACGTGTATCTCTAGCGAAGCTTATGCTTGCAGAGGCCAATGTCCTTATTTTGGATGAGCCTACCAACCATCTCGATCTATTTAGCAAAGAAGTTCTTGAAGCTGCATTGCTTGACTATGAAGGAACCTTGCTCTTCATTTCACATGATCGTTACTTCCTAAACAAGATGGCTGAACGAATTGTCGAACTAAAGTCGTCAGGTACTGATCATTTCCTAGGAAATTATGACGAAATGATAGAGAAAAAAAGTGAAATCGAAGAAGCACGGCTCGAAGCACTGTCAAAACAGGCTTCAAACTCAAAAACAACAGCCGTATCCGACATTTCACCTGCCAACTCTTACGAGGCAGACAAGCAAGCAAAACGTGAAGAACGTACACGGCAGCGTAAAGTTGAACAATTAGAACTGGAAATCGCTACGCTGGAGCAGCAAATAACCGATTTGGAGTTACAGCTCACTGATCCTGCGATTTTTAATGATTACATCCGTATTCAAGAAATTCAAGCTGCCATTGAAGCTGTTAAAACCTCACTATCGACCGCATATGAGGAATGGGAACAATACATGTAAGTTTCGTAAATCAATTCGTAATTCAATTAAAACCGGCAGCTTAAGGATAATCCTTTAGCTGCCGGTTTTATTCATTCCTATCCTACTTAACCACCTAAACAAACTAGGGTTAACTAACCTAATTCTAGTATTGTTCTAAGCTGATCAAGCCTAAACGCTGTGCTTCCTTTATTGCTTCCGAGCGGGACCGTACGTTGAGTTTATCAAATATACGCGACAGCTGATATTCGACATTTCGCTGGCTAACATGAAGCATAGCTGCTAATTCTTTATTGCTAATTCCAGTAGCTACTTCATGTAATATGGTCTGTTCTTTCTCATTAATAGACACATCTTCAACAGCTACTTCTGTCCGTCCGATCGTTACTTCATGCCTTCTAAGCTGCTTTAACAGGGTGATCGGAATAACCGTGTCCCCTCTCATGGCACATCGAATCGCATTATGAAGCTGTTCTCTTGATACTGTCTTGGAAATAAAACCAGAGACGCCTGATTCGATCAGCAAGTTAAAATGCGAGCCAATCTCATAGCCCGAGTAAATAATAACCTTGCGCTCCGGATCCTGTTGAATAAGACGTTTCGTTAATTCCAATCCACTAATGCCAGGCATATTCAAATCACATAAAATGAGATCAAATTGCTGGATTTGTACAATATCGAGCGCCTCAATGGCGGACAAAACGACCGATACCGACATCTCGCTGTCTTGCTCAATCATTGTTTTGGTTCCTTCTCCGACAGAAGGATGATCATCAACTAATAAGATACGAATCACGCGATATACCCCTCTCCGATCTACCGGCTGTCATGATCTCTGGCAGCAAGATGACAACCTCTAAGCCGTTACCGCTTTCCGAATAAAATGATATGTCACCTTCCAGACCAGTCACCCGCTCTTTAATGCCTGACAAGCCCATATGTTCAAAAGAAACACTCATTTGATTTACATCCATACCGACACCATCATCTTGATATCGGAAATATATCGTTCCTTTGCGCAGTTCAAGCTCAAGAACAACTAATTTAGCTTGAGAATGTTTGTCCGCATTACGCAGCAATTCCTGTACGATCCGGTAAATCGCCGTAATTTGTTCCTCGTTAAGCGGACGATTAAATGATTTTGCACGAAAATCCACTGCAAAGTTAACACGCATTTGAGTATGCTCGATAATCGATTCAACAGCCTCGACTACTCCCATCTCCTTCAAAAGCGGTGGACGCAGTTCATTACAAGTTTCACGAATTTGATGGATAACATCGAGTAATCCTTCTTTAATATCCTCCAGCTCGCGTCCCAAACTATTCGAAATCGGATAGTCCATCATAATGGCTTCAAGCTTCCGGTACCAAAGCAGCTGATCTTGCAGCGCTGAGTCATGCAAGTCAGCAGCAAGTTTTCTTCTCTCGTTCTCAGACAAACAGAATAGAAGGCGCAGCACCCATGGTGAAGTTGAATGCTCTTTGCGAACCTCCGACTCTAAATCCTCAATTAAACCTTCAATTAAATATAGATTCTCAAATACGATGCTGGAATAATTGGACATCGTCTTAAGCCAACGAAGCTCGTCCGAATTAAACCGCGTATGATTGGTTTTCATGCCGATCCACAAAATATGATACCTAGACCGTTGTCTGCCGATTACAAGACCGAGTCCATAAGGCAGCTCGATTAACTCGCCCACCTGTAAGGAATTTACAGTTCCGAGCAAAAACTCAGCAGTGATAAGTTCCTCAGGATGATCGCCCATCGGGTATACGGTATTCTCCGATTGCTCAATAAGTAAAAAAGTAATCCGACTAACTGGCAGCAGATCACTAATCTCTTGTTTAAGCACAGCTTCCAAATCGCTTTGCTTCATTACTCTAGCGATTTTTCGCGAGAAACGATCCAGACTATCCTGATAACTATACATCGCCTTAAAGAGCTTAGGTCTGAACCTTTGATCAATTTGTTCCTTCCCATATAAAAACAACGTCATTCCGATGTAAATGACAAAAAATACGCCAAACCACGCGGACCATGACGGATTGTTCTCTCCTAGTAATACAAACGCTACAAGTGCCGCCACAATGACAGCTGGAATAAAGGCTAGCGCCGTATAATATTTAAATCTAGTTAGAATAAAGTCAATATCAAATAATTGATTTGAGGTAGACAGATAGAAATAAACGATAGGTAATAAGAATAGGAATAGCGCAGTAAAAGCGGCTGGAAAAACTTGGTCCTTGCCAATAATTTGAGGCAGCAAGTTCATTAATGCAAACGGAGTAAAAGCAACTAGATGCGAGATCAACGTGATTGTGAACAGAGAATGCAGCTTTGTACGCCGATGCTTTATAAACTTTCGCACAAGCATATAAACGCATACAAAATTACCTATCAGCACAGAACTGCTATAGGCTATTTGAATATAGGTATAGATGTTATTTGACGCTAAATCTGTCCAGATATAAATTAAGCTTATGATCCCTACAAAACCCACAATCCCATATAAAGTGTTCAATATTGATTTACTAATAAAATGAACATCGAATCGCTTTAAATAAATGTTCATGAAGCTCATAAACAGCAATGGTATGTTGGGTAGAACCAAATAAATAATAGTAAGCCCAACAGAATCGCTTCGACTTGATGCTGCAGAACTATAGTAACTTAAGCCAATCGAAATAAAAAACAAAATAAGAATGATTACAGCCTTATCATTCCTTCGTTTTGCATACAAAAATCCTGAAAACGCACAAAAAATAATGAGTGAAACACCAGGGATATACAACTGAATCAGCAGCTCCCATAACGAATGGTCGCCTGTCCACCCCTTGGGAAACTCAATTTTCTGTGTAACTTTATCCTTATGTAAAACAAGAACGTAATCTGCGGATTCAATTGAATTATATTTCTTTACATACTCAAAATCCTGTACTGAATCACCGTTTATTTCTAAAATCTGATCGCCTATTTCAATACCTTTTACATCCGCTTGTCCAGCTGGTTCTATCGACTTAACAAAATAACGATTACCTGGCTCCTCCACTAGTACAGCACCGATTGAAGGAATTCTTACGATTACCGAGGTTAAATATAAAACAGAACCTAACAAGACAAACAGGAAGAGGATTGCAACAATTCGGTTAAATAAGTTAGGTCTCATGCACTCCTCTTCCTTCCCTACAAATCAGTATGCTAATTCCACATGTATGCGTAGCCGCTATTTTTTTCGTTTTTGTTCTTTAGTTCGCCAAGAAGAGCGCGTTGTTCAGCAACTGAAACACCTGCTACTTGCATTTGTCCACCCATAGCCATAGACATTTTTTCAGTGTTGCTTACCAACTGACGAATAGCTTCTTTTAACATATTAACTCCTCCGCTTCTCTACTACTATATTAGTAATCTTTTCTTCTTCTCTACTATAACAGGAATAGATACGACAGGAAACGCAAAAGTGATTCGTATTTACCGAAAGACGTTTTGCGTGGTTTGTTGTTATGCATTTTTAGAGTTTATTATGTGCAAAAATTCCGCTTTCCAAGGACTTATTTCCTGTATGGAGTCTACTAATTCCTCAAAGCGATTATAGTGCATCCGACTCATGACAGAGCCATATAATATAGTTCCTGTTCTTTCACAGGTTTCAAGAAAAAGCTCTCTTTTCATCGCAATTTCTTCGGAAGTTAACCGGCCCTCAAAATACTCTTTAATCCAGCGATCTTCTTCTGCTTCTCCTTCTATTAAATACAGAGTAAGCAAGGTGCATTTACGTTGAAGAAAATCACTTTTTTCATCCCATCGCAGCAAATCTCGGAGGTCATTCTGAATTTGAGCTGAAACACCTATTTCTAGCGCATATTCTGCAACGGTATCATTCCAATGGCGACCAGCCAACATTACGCCGGCCATACACGCTAGTTGAAGAAGCGTAGCAGACTTTTGTTTTACGACATCCAAATAGGATTCCTCGTCGTTCATTTCATTCATAATATCAAGCATTTGACCATTTGCGGCCTTCAAAAGCTGCGCATTCATCATTTCTGTGAGTGCCAATCGAATCTCATGATTAGATGTGCTGCTTAACATTGCTTGCTGCGACAAAGTTAGTAGAGAGGAGGCTACATGAATGGCTATAGGCATTGGGACTTTCATCCAAGGCTTGCTTGGAACATCCTGATCCTGCAAATCATCCAATATATCCGACGCCAAAATAAATAATTCGACTGCAGCAGCTGCTTTTATGGGGTCTTCGCCTTTTCCGCCAAACATGCGGTAATGAATAACCGTTAGTTGACCAAATCGAATCGTCTCTTCAAGCTTGTCCGCAATAAACTGCTCTGCATAACGTGCAAGAGGCTCAGCTGTAAAGAAACGCTGAACCAATAATCGCATGTGTTGACCAATGAGTGGAATACAATCGTTCACAATCGATCCTCCGCCAAATCAAGATCATTATATTATACTACTAAATCGTTACATAAACATACGCTGAAATACAGTTACGAATCGTCCTATCCGATGTAGTGTCCTTATGCCGTTGCAGTCGCCTCTGCGCTTTTGTTTTTTTTGCTTTTGATCTTCTTGCTTCTGACTCTCCCCCTCATTCATTTGACTGATTAAGTTTGTAATCATCTCCATTCTCTTCTCCAATAGTTTTCTGCGCTCGACTGACGGACTTTCGATGCGATCTCGATGATCCATTTACTAAAAAGCCCTCCTTGAGGAATACATGTGCAATAAACATACTCTTAGTTTTTGTTTTTCTTATATGCTGACACTCCCATTCATCTCAACTGCGTGATGCATATAAACGGCTTCCATTGTCATGCCGCCACCAGGCAGCTGTGCAATAAGTGTAGACGGGTTATCGCAAGTAATGAATTCTCCCTTGCGCATCACGCATACGCGATCGCAATTGCGCTGAATTTCCTCCATATCATGAGAAGCGACAATAATTGTTTTCCCTTGTTGTCTAAGAATCTGCAGCAGTGACCAATAATCACGTTTGGCTTGCGGATCCAGTCCTGTTGTGGGTTCATCCAAAAATATGATTTTTGGATCGTTCACCAATGCGATAGCTAGTGCCGTACGTTGTCTCCAACCGCCTGATAAACGTTTAACTAGTTTATCCGAATATGGACTAAGCCCAAACTGTTCAATGATGTGATCCAAATTATTTTTCCGTTTATAAAAACCTTGGAAAAGCTCCATTGCCTCTCGAACATTCATTTTATCTACTAAAGTTGTGCTTTGCAGATGAATTCCGATGTCTTCCTTCAATTTTTCTGCATCCAGCACCACATCATGTCCATAGATCCGTATACTGCCTTGGTCGGGCATACGAATCCCCATTAGCATCTCTAGCAACGTCGTTTTTCCCGCGCCGTGCGTACCGATAATACCGAATATTTCACCTTCGTTTACTTTGAAGGAAACCTGATCTACTGCCTTATTCGCACCATAGTACTTGCTGACCGAGCTTACCTGAATGATCGTTTGCTTATCCATTCCTTGGTTAACCTCCATTCACACTTAAGCATTGCCTATCACTAAAAGCTATAAGGTGAGATTTATGTTTTGGTATGCGTCATAGTTTCAAGATAACGCATACCGTTAACTTTTTCACCGAAAACCTGTCTAGTAATTCACGCAATTTTTTTGCGTGACCGCAATGCTAGCGCAAAACAAAAGGAAGCTTACTAATGATTCCAAAAGTTGCTATAAACAACCAATCACCATTATCCACAGAGATATCAACAGTTCTGTATAAATTGTTAGTTAATTCTGTCGATAGTACCTACGTATAAGAGTAGCATTTTAGCGGAATCCGTCGTTTTATAGGTACAATTTCTTACATTTATTTATTTTATCCACGTTATACACATTATCCACAGTTAAACACCGCAAATAATATCCCCTTTCCGTTCACAATATTGATCTTTCGTAAATCCAGTGTTTTCGGGCATTTCACTCTTTTATCCACAAAATGAAGCCTCTTTGTGGATAACTTTGTGCACAACACTAATTTTGGTAATTTTTATGGCTATTTTCTAATACCGATATAAAGTAAATGTGAAGCTGAACCTAATAAATGAATATTTTCAGCAGAATCATAAATCATTTGCATGAAATCGGAGAATTGTTTGTTTCCCTGAGACCTCCAATAATCGAACTGCTCCGATGTAAGGGCTCCTGCAACGCTGGAGGAACCAATCAACTTGACCGTTTCAAATCCTTGCGCTTCCATAAACGGCGTAATCGTATCGATATCATAGTAATAGGCTCCCGTGAATCTGCCTTCATCTTTATGATTAAAAACGCCCGAATCCATAAACTGCTGAATCTCATCCATTGAATCGAGAGGCTTCCAGCTTTGCGGATAAGCAAGAGCATTTAGCAAATGCCTAATACGTGTCATAAAGGCGATAAACACATACCCCCCACTCCGTGTTACACGATATAGCTCCTTAACCGCCTGTTCACGATCCTCTTCCTTCTGTAAATGATAGAGCGGCCCCATCATCAATGAAGCATCAAAAGTCTCGTCTGCAAACGAGCTCAAGCTTCTAGCATCTGCAACGTGGAAACCTTTAAAACGATCTGCCAACCCAAACTCCTCTGCCTTCTCAGCGGCTAATTGTACCAGCCTTGGGGTCAAATCTGTTAACGTGACATCATAGCCGCTATCAGCTAGTTCCATCGCATATTTTCCAGGACCGGCGCCATTATCCAAAATATGTCCACTCGCAGGCAAGTAATTTCGAATAAAATGCCAGTTGACGATAAACTCAAGGGGCGCTCTATCGAGACGCCCCCATTCATCAAACTGATTATAATATTGAATAATTTTACTCATCACATATACCTCCTTGAGGTTTTATGCCCACAGCAGCGCTTATTCCCATAATAGAAAGAACTCACTCTACTATGGGAAAAGCAATCCGTTGGCCTTATGAGAAATTAGTTGGCAGCTTTAGTTTGGATTACTTCTACTACTCTGCTGCCTGTCGTCATAACTGCTTGATTGCACGCTGAAACATAGGCTTGAGCGGCTGCAAGCACAATATCACTATGAATGGATGTACCGCGGAATCGTTTCTGTTGATGAATAATGCTGACGACCGCTTCACCGTGAGCATCCTCGCCAGTTGATAGCGAATGAAGCTCCAAATCCTCGAACTCCGCTGCTACTGGAATCGCTTGTTGAATGGCATGGATCACTGCCTCAATAGGGCCGCCTCCCATTGCGATATAAGATTGTTCTACACCAAACTCATTCTCACGGATGGTAACCGTCGCTGTACGTGAAGGCTGCGTACCCGCGTGAACATGCAGATCAACCAGTACATATGGATCTGGCTGCGTCTGTGTCAGCTCACCTGCGATACGAATCAATTCATCATCTGTCACGATTTTTTGAGCATCAGCGACTTCCTTGAATTTATCGTACACATCCTGCAGCTGCACTTCTGTCATATCGATGCCATACTCAGCAAGGCGATGTTTAATCGCATGGCGGCCGGAATGTTTGCCTAATATAATCATGTTCCGCGAAATGCCCATCGCTTCCGGATCCATAATTTCATACGTGTTACGGTTTTTCAGCAAACCGTCTTGATGGATGCCCGATTCATGCTGGAATGCATTGCGGCCAACGATTGGCTTATTGTAAGCAATCGGGAAATGCATAGCGCGACTAACCAAACGAGAGGTTTCATAAATTTCGCTAATTTTAATGTTTGTTTCTGCTTGAATAGCATCCTTGCGCGTTTCTATTGCCATAACCAGCTCTTCTAGAGAGCAGTTGCCCGCGCGTTCGCCAATCCCGTTTACAGTCACTTCAATTTGTGTGGCACCTGCATTAATAGCAGAAATACTGTTAGCTACAGCAAGGCCTAGGTCATTATGACAATGGGCACTATATCTCACCGTTTCTCCGCCTCTGGCTTGCTTGCGCACCGCGCGGAACAGCTCGCTCATTTCCTCTGGCATAGCATAACCAAGCGTATCCGGCAGGTTAATGATAGTCGCACCTTCCGCAATAACCGCCTCAACGAGCTGAATGACAAAGTCTCTGCCAGATCGTGTGGAATCCATTGCAGAAAACTCGATTTCATCTACGAATTGCTTGCCGTAAGCAACCATATCTCTCGCGATCTTAATGACCTCTTCCCGAGATTTGCGAAGCTGATGATTAAGATGAATATCGGAGGAGGATATAAACAAGTGAAGGCGTCTGCGTGCTGCATCCTGTGTCGCTTTCACTGCAGCGTCAATATCAACCTTTACCGCTCTCGCAAAACCTGCGATCTCTACATGCTGAAGCTCACGTGAAATTTGCTGTACAGCCGCGAATTCGCCTGGGCTGGAAACCGGGAAACCTGGCTCAATAACATCAATGCCAAGCTTGCCAAGCTGGCGTGCAATAATAATTTTACGTTCAGGATCAATTGAAGCACCTGGTGACTGCTCGCC